>CAZUGK010000161.1:0-8472 GCA_964619815.1 uncultured Clostridiaceae bacterium
AACCCCCGTTACCGCCGTGAAAGGGCGATGTCTTGACCGCTTGACCAACGGGCCATATATACTTTTTGGATGGTCGGGGTGACAGGACTTGAACCTGCGGCCCCATGGTCCCAAACCACGTGCGCTACCAGCTGCGCTACACCCCGACGCGACTTCTCTATTATATAAAAAATAATAACATCAATCAATTATCAAATTCAGCTGAATACCGCTAAAAACCGAGATTATGTCGCTCATAATTTAATATACTTAATTATAATACTAATTATTCATAATTATAATCCTAACCGCACAAAAAATCAAGAATAAAATCGGCTGTGACCCGTGAGATATTTGGTGTGAGACACGAATGTAAAAATAAAGCGTTATAATACCTGACATAAATTACCGAAATTCAAAGTACACGCATAATAAACGAGTACCGATGCTTTAAAAACAAAATGTGCAGTTTCCCTCATTGGAATACCCGAGTAATTTATTGAATAATCAAGCCTGTCCACCAATATATTTATATTAACCGCTAATCGCAAGATGTTGGGAGGTCATGCTTTGATTAAAAAATACAATGCTCTTGACGGTATATACGCATATTATAAAGATGATTTGGCGCACTTGAAGCTTTCTGAATTCTTGAAGCTTTACAGCAATGATAAATGCATTATCCTTTGTATTGGTACCGACAGGTTCATCGGAGACTGTCTGGGGCCGCTGACCGGGACTCTGCTGAGCAAGCTTAACTTGACTGTCCCCATTCTGGGCACTCTTGAAAACCCCGTCCATGCCGTTAATCTCAGGAAAACAATATCTCATATAAAAACACACTATAAGGATCACAGGATAATTGCGGTAGATGCTTGCCTTGGAACAAGCCAAAGCATAGGTTACATACAGATAAAGGAAGGCAGCATTCAACCCGGCAGGGGCGTAGGCAAAAAGCTCTCCCATGTGGGAGATTGCTCTATAGTGGGAATAGTGGATGAAGCGGTAGAATCTGAAGACTATGAATATGAAAATTATCTTAGGATTAATAATGTACGGCTGGGATTGGTAATGAAAATGTCAGAAACTATTGCAAAGGGGATATATACTGCTTTCCGCCAGTAGGATACTTGGTATGAGGCAAATAAAAAAACGGTGAAGTCACCGTTTTCTATTTGCCTGTTATCGCAAACATCAACTCTCCCGAAGCAGCAAGTTCATCTCCCACACAGGCTTGGGCTTTTGCTTTGCCTATGCCCCTTTTGAAGTAAAGCATTTCTACTTCCATCTTCAAGGTGTCACCAGGCAAAACTTGTTTCTTGAACCGCAAATCATCAATTCCTGCAAATACCGCCAGCTTACCCTTGTGCTCCTCCATACCCAGTATTGCTATTGCCCCTACCTGAGCCATAGCTTCTACAATTAATACCCCCGGCATTATCGGGACTCCCGGAAAATGCCCCTGGAAAAAAGGCTCATTAACAGTAACGTTTTTGATTCCTACAGCTCTTTTTCCATACTCAATTTCAATTATTTTGTCCACCAGCAGAAATGGGTATCTGTGGGGCAAAATCTTCTGTATATCAACGTTACTTAACATTGTTCTCCTCGCTTTCTTTATTCATACTCTTTGAAAGCTGCTGGTAAAGCATATCTCCAAGTCCAGTTCCCTTGCCCTTTGAGACCTCTTTTGCATAATTTTCAAACAACATATCCTCATACATCTCTTCTGCAGAACCGCCATCCGTCAATCCACTCTTCTGAACTGTATTTCTCATTTGTTTAAACATCATGCTTAAGAATATCGCTTCCATATCAGCGCAAGCTTCTTTCAGCTTTTTCTCATCCTTTTCCTCCAAAGCTTTTTCAAGAGTTCTCTCGAATTCTCCCTGCTTGGCCTCCTGAGCTTTACTATTAGCATTATTATAATCTGTTATATTATTTCCATTACTAATTGGATTAATCATGTAATCACCTCATACCCCGAGTATTCTGCCTTGTGCCTTAGGCAAGCCCTCAAAGCGCAAAAGGCGAACGCTGTTCGCCCCTACATCTCCGAAACCCCGTGACCCCGCAGCCCCGAAACCTTATGCCTATCGCCTCAAATTATTAGCCATGCCCAGCATCTCATCAGCTGTTTGTATTGATTTGGAGTTCATTTCATATGCCCTCTGTGCCTGAATAAGATTTACCATTTCCTCCACTATCTGAACATTTGAATATTCCAGGTAACCCTGCAGTATGTTTCCTCCAGTGCCGTCGTTCTGAGTATCAAAAGCTTCACCGCTGGCTTCTGTAGCTATGTACAGGTTCTTTCCAATACTCTCAAGTCCGGCAGGGTTAACAAAGGTTGCTATTGACAGACTGCCCAGTTCTTCAGTAGTGCCGTCTTCTCTCTTTACCGTAATCAGCCCTCTTGAATCTATAGTTACGTCTTTAACTTCTGAGCCTAACTCTATATTGCCATTCTCACCCTGAATATAATAACCGTCTGAGGTAACCAGATTGAAATTCTCTCCGTCAGCCGATATCTTGAAGCTGCCATCCTTTGTATAATACTCCTGGCCTTCAGGTCCAAGCACCTTGAAAAATCCGGGTCCGTCAATTGCCAAATCGTAAGGATTGCTGGTTGCAGCAAGATTTCCGGTAGTGAAAAACTTGACTGAGGCAGCAGGCATTACTCCATGTCCTACCTGCAGATTTACCGGTTTGCCCTGTCCGTCCTTTACCATTCCTCTTTCAATTGTCTCATATAGCAAGTCCTTGAATTCCACCCTGGATTTTTTGTATGAAACTGAATTTACGTTTGCCATGTTGTTGGATATGGTATCAACATTAAGCTGTTGGGCCTGCATTCCTGTGCTGGCTGTCCAAAGAGCTCTCATCATAACAATTTACCTCCTATACTCTCGCAATTTCATTTACAGCTTTTCCAATAAGCTCGTCATGTATCTTTATCATCTTCTGATTAGCCTCATAAGTACGCATCATCGTAATCATTTCAACCATTTCTTTCACAGAATTCACATTGGAGCTTTCAAGGAAACCCTGTTGAATTGTTCCTGCTGCTTCCACAAACTCTGCTTCAATACCTTCTTCAATTCTTAAGAGACCATTTCCTTCCTTGCGAAGAACCTCATAATCATTGAAATCTACAAGCTTAAGACTGTCAACCAGCTGGGAGTCCGAATATACTTCCCCTTAATCATTCACCAGCATATTGCTCCCGTCTACCTTTATATATCCGGCTTCTCCAAGAACCTTATAACCTTCCTTTGTTACAAGGTAGCCCTCTGAATCCTTTGTAAAATCGCCGCTTCTTGTATATCTTTCACCCTCCTGAGTCTCTATGCAAAAGAAGCCTTTACCTCTCAAAGCCAAGTCAAAGCTGTTTTCCGTAGGGTGAAGCTGCCCTTGTTCAAAATTAGTCTTCACTTCGCTGCTGCGTATACCGTAGCTTAAGTTTCCTAATGTATTCAGCGGATTCGATACCTTCAGCCTATCTACTGCCGTACCTCCTGCAATAACCTGTCCTGATGCATCAATGGTAACAGGCGCCCCTCCGGTATTTATACGTCCACTCTGTCCTAATATGTAATTTCCTTGTGGCGTCACAAGGTAGCCTTCCTCATTTACCTTGAACCCAATACTCCTGCTCCTGCTTATGCCCTGTGGAGTCTCTACATTGAAGAAACCGGAGGTAGTATTGGCACTATATGTTTCACCGGTATTTCCGCTTTCTATACCGGCACCTTTTGCTCTTATCCCGAGAAGGTCTTTGTCAAACCCTCCGTTTATCCTTGATATCAGGATCTCCGGAAAACTCTCGGTAACCATAACATCCTTCTTATAGCCTGTAGTGTTAACATTGGCTATGTTGTTGGCAATGGTATCTATTCTCTTTGTCTCAGCAACTGCGGAGGATGCTGATATATAAAGTCCTCTAATCATGCTCTCACCTACAAATATAGTAATTTTGCGGTACATGATAATTATCGGCTGCCAAAAGCAGATACTTTAGAGGATAAAATATAATTTATCACGGAATAGTGAGGGCACCGTTCCCTACACCCCCGAACCCCGGAACCTGAACTACTAAAAAAGACAGCCCATTGGGCTGCCGTTTTTAGTAGTTTAATGTAATTATCTTTCTATTTGCATTTATGTCCGAATCCTCAAGCATGTCTATATGCTCCAAGGACTTTCCAGTTCCGGTAGCAACACAGGATATTGCATCCTGAGCCACATAAACCGGTATGCCTGTCCTCTTGCTTATCAGCTTGTCAAGACCGTTTAAAAGCGAGCCGCCGCCTGTCATTACAATCCCTCTGTCACTTATATCTGCTGAAAGCTCCGGTGGTGTCCTCTCCAATACTGAATGCACTGCATCTGCAATGGCAGAAACCGGCTCTGAGAGAGCTTCAAGCATCTCATCAGAATTAACCTCTATAGTCTTGGGAAGTCCTGATATCAGATTTCTTCCCCTTACTTCAACCTTAAGCTGTTCTTCTATCGGGAATGCAGTACCTACGCTTATCTTTAATTCTTCTGCGGTTCTTTCCCCAACCATTATATTATGCTTCTTTCTCATATATCTGACTATTGCTTCGTCAAACTTATCCCCGGCAACCTTAATGGAGGTTGATACAACAATTCCGCCAAGTGATATGACTGCTATATCCGTTGTTCCGCCGCCAATATCTATTACCATATTGCCGCTGGCCTTTGCTATGTCCAAGCCTGCCCCTATAGCTGCAGCTATGGGCTCTTCTATCAGTTTGGTGGTTCTTGCTCCTGCATTGTTGGCAGCATCAATAACCGCCCTTTTTTCAACTTCTGTTACACCGCTAGGCACACAGACAACCATTCTTGGCTTAAATATCCTTCTCCTGCCAATTGCCTTGTCTATGAAATATCTGAGCATTTTCTCCGTTATGTCATAATCCGAAATAACGCCTTCCCTAAGCGGCCTTATTGCAACAATATTGCCGGGTGTCCTTCCAAGCATCAGTCTTGCATCTTCGCCCACAGCCAATATCTTGTTTGAGTTTCTGTCTATAGCAACAACAGAAGGCTCTCTCAGCACTATGCCTTTCCCTTTTATGTAAACCAATACACTGGCCGTTCCCAAATCGATGCCTATATCTTGTCCTCCGAACATCTTTATACCTCCATAATATTTCAATTACACTCATTTATGTTAAAATACAAAAACCTGCTAAATCAATTACATATTCTATATAAAAAGCAAAATTCCTGCACAAATCGGTGATAAATGATAAAAAGTCTCTAGTCGCCAGTCTCTAGTCTCTAGATTCCGTCAAGCCCTCGAAGCCCTACCCTAATCCTAGTGACTAGCGACTAGTATCTAGCGACTGAGTTACTGCTTGTCTACCATGATTATAAAGCAAATATTACCAAATAACAAGCTCCAGCAACTATATTGTGCGATATGCCGCCATCAACACATCAATAATTGCCGGAGCCTGAATTTTCATCACTACAGGCTTATGGACTGGTACTTCATCTTAGTCGCCCTTCCGCCTCTTATATGTCTTTCAGCTTTGTTCTGGTCCATTATTTCTTTAACCTGAAGTGCCACACTGGGATTTATCCTCGGAAGTCTCTCTGTGACATCTTTATGTACTGTACTTTTACTTACCCCGAATATTTTGGCTGCATCTCTAACCGTTGTCTTGCTGCTTATTATATATTTCGCAATTTCCAATGCTCTTTCTTCGATATAATCCTTCAATTACTACTACCCCCTTATTGGTGTCTTTTTACATTAATATGCTATTTTTTTGGTAATTAGAACTACTCGTATTTATTGAATAATTACTTCTTTAGAGATTGCTTAGGCAAGTACTTTTTGGGATCAATATTCTTGCCTTCCTTAATTACTTCAAAATGCAGGTGGGGGTCATCAGCGATTTCATAAAGGGCTGTCTTTCCTACACCACTGATTACATCACCCTTTTTGATATTCTGATTTATTGTAACCAAATCAAGAGTGGAAAGATTGCTGTACTTGGTTTGTACTTTCCCTCCATGGCTTATTATTATAGTCATGCCAAGCTGAGGATCGTTTACAAGCTCCTCCACCACACCATCCATTGCTGCTCTTACAGGACTTCCTTCTTCAGCTTTTATATCCAATCCCACATGTGTACTCCACTGATCCAGTGTTTTTGAATATACAAGTGCATCTTCTGAAAATTCGGTGTATGCCGTCCCGAATACGGGTACTACCATTGTCTCCATCTTTGGTTCTTCCATTTTTATTGCAGAAATTGATTTGTCGCTATTACCGGCTTTATTCTCTTCCGGTTTAGCAGCTTTCTTATCGTTTTGTTCGTTATTGGCTATTTTTACTGAACTGCTGTTTGTGACTTCTGTTGCGTCGGTCGTTTCTTCTCCATTTCCGTCAACCTTTTCCTCGATTATTTGAGCCGTAGAATCCAATTCGGAATCTTCGGTGTATTCTTCAAGGCTTTTCTGGAAATCCAGTTGTGCACGTTTATCCTCCAAGTAGTTCCTGTATTGCACCAGTCCACCCGCAGCAAGTAAAGCAGCTATCAATAAGACAACGAAAAATATATACCTATTTTTGAATTCCCTGTTAAATTTCATAATTTACACCTCCGCTTGTATTATTTCCAATAGATTTTAAAATAATACAGGCTTTTGGTGAATTTTTGCGGTAAAAATATAATTTTGATCCCAGGAGAACGGGGAACACGGAATGACACGGATGTTACACGGAACACACGGTTATTTTTTATATTTTTATCGCTATATTAGTAACTTTCGATACTTGCTTCGTTATCGATAATTACTAAATACCAGAATATTTTCCCAGCCGTGTCTTCCGTGGATTTCCGTGTGTCCCGTGTTACCCGTCCCCCCCCCGTGACTCAATACTTATCTGCTGGCCTTATACCCTGACAAATCGTTTATATCTACTATGTCAACTCCTTGATAGTAGTGCATTACTATATCCCTGTATCCTGCTCCGTTTTTTGCCATTCCATCTGCCCCATACTGGCTCAAGCCTATGCCATGCCCATTCCCGATTACTGTAAACAGTATTGTGTTCATGCCTACCGTATAGTTGAAGTTTGAGGAATTCAAGCCCAGGACATTTCTGACATCCATCCCGTCAAAGGTCTTATCTCCGATTTTGAGCTTGGTTATTCTTCCTCCCTCGCTTCTTTCCAGCACTTTTATCTCATTCTTTATATTCTTCTTGTTGATCTTCACAACCGGGTCAAGCTTTTTTATACCTTGTATAAAATTATCAATAGTTACCTCCTGCTGTGCTACATATTTAGGAGAGTGCTCTTCATACTGGCTTATTACACTTCGAAGATACGGCACTTTACTTGACCATATTTCTTCCGAATTCTCTGTCTTCCCTCCGCTGGTGGAATGAAATACCGCATCTATGAGTTTATTATCATAAACAATTACCTCACCTGCTGTCCCATATACAGCTTCCTTCAGCTTATCCAGGTCCTTCTTCACTGTTGTTGGATTTTTGTACGCCTGGCAATGAGTAGGATCCGTACATATTTCCGCTTCCGGATGTTTGCTGCAACCGCTTCCCCCGAACTGCCTCATTCGGAGCATTGTGTATGTCCTGGCAGCCAAAGCCTGTGCCTTCAATGCTTCCACATGGAAGCTCGCAGGCATCTCCCCGGCTACGACACCTAGTATGTAATCCTCAAAATTCATTTTCACAACCTTGTCTATATCATCCATATATACGTCAATGCTTAAATCAGTGCCGGGACTTACATTCTTCTCCAGCTTCTTTTCGCTGTCCTTTAACAAAACCAAGGGAATGGCAAATAACAAAAACATTAGTACTGCAATGGCTGCAGCCAGCTTCCTCAAAAGCTGTCCCCCCTTCCGAAAGTATCTCAGGCCTGTGAAATATTTACCCTTTAATATATTATTTTGAAGGGACCGGTTATATGTCATTAAATTAAGAAACCCGGTGCACCAGCACCGGGAAAGATTATTCCTCTACTCTTTTTATATCAGCTCCGAGTTTTTTCAGTTTTTCCTCTATATTTATATAACCTCTGTCAATATGATATATATCGGATATTTCGGTTCTTCCTTCTGCGCAGAGCCCGGCTACAGTCAGTGCAGCTCCTGCCCTCAGATCAGTTGCTCTGACTTTTGCCCCGCTTAGCCGTTCTATACCTTCAATTATTGCACTGCGCCCATCCACTTTTATCCGCGCGCCCATGAGCTTCAGTTCATTAATATGCATAAACCTGTTTTCAAAAACCGTCTCAGTTGCTATACTTGTTCCTTTAGCCAGGCACATCGCCGTCATCATCTGCGACTGCATATCGGTTGGAAATCCCGGGTATGGCATTGTCTTTATATCAACTGAGCTTAAGCGATCAGGGGCTTTCACTCTTATAGCCCTCTCAAATTCCTGAACCTCGGCGCCCATCTCCTTTAGTTTTGCTGTTA
>CAZUGK010000162.1:0-3615 GCA_964619815.1 uncultured Clostridiaceae bacterium
ACTACAGCCTTTGAACTTCAGGCGGCAGCGATAATTACTCCTACTCATTCAGGCTCGACAGCAAGAATGATATCCAAATTCAGACCCAAAGCGCCAATAATTGCTGCAACCCCTGACAAAAAAGTAATGCGCAAGCTCTGCCTGAGTTTTGGAGTTTACCCTGTAAGTGTGCCGTTGTCACACGTGACGGATGAAATAATTGAACTTTCGGTAAATGCTGCTGTAGAAGCACAGTTTGTAAAAAGCGGCGACCTGGTCGTTATTACAGCGGGAATACCTTCCGGCGTAGCAGGTACCACCAACCTGATAAAGGTGCATATAGTAGGAGAGATTTTGGCCAAGGGAATCGGGATAGGTGATAAGTCGGTCACCGGAAAGGTTTCAGTTGTAGAGGAGCTGCAAAGTGACAGCAATAAGTTCCGGGAAGGGGACATACTTGTTACAAGGTCGACCGATAAGGATTTGATACCATTAATGGAAAAGGCCGCAGCCTTCATAGTAGAAGAAGGGGGAATTACCTCCCATGCTGCTATAGCAAGTATCGTACTTGGAAAGCCTGCTATAGTAGGGGTGGAAAATGCGGCAAGGCTTCTAAGAGATGGACAGCTTGTTACCATGGATACACAAAGAGGCCTTATATACAGCGGCGCTGCCAGGGTTATGTAAAAGGGCTACGTGGTTTCGGGGTTCCGAGGTCGCGGGATGTATGGGCGAACAGTGTTCGCTCATATAGGATTGTGCATTCCAGATTGATTTTGATAAGCTCTATGGAAACATAGGGCTTTTCTATTTGGCTTTGTCTCTGTAAAGAGTTATAATAAATGTTATGAAAAGGGTTTACAGGCAGGAGGATTATGAAAATGAAGACTCATGATACGATATTAAGGACGAGGTATGGAGAGACCGATCAAATGGGCATCATCTATCATCCAAACTACTATGTGTATTTTGAAATGGGAAGAACGGAGTTCCTTCGTGAAGCTGCCGGCATGTCATATAAGGAGATGGAAGCGGCAGGAGTAATGCTTCCGCTGGCTGAGACCCACTGTAAGTATCGTATTCCTGCATTATATGATGATGAGCTAATTGTAAGAACATCTATAAAAGAGATGACAGTTGCCAGAATAGCCTTCCTGTACCGGCTTCTCAGGGTTTCGGACGGAGCAGTGCTGGCAGAAGGAGAGACAGTTCATGCCTTTACAAATAAAAATGGGAAACCAATAAATATGAAAAAGTATAACAGCGAGCTTTTCGACAAACTATATGAGCTTATGTAGCATAAGGAGGAGTAGAAAATGCAATATAGTATACTTGGCAAGACCGGTCTTGAAGTGTCAAAAATCAGTTTGGGAGGCATACCGCTCCAGCAGCTGGATCAGAACGGCGCAAATAAGCTTATTGAGGAAGCTATTGAGAGCGGAATTAACTTTATCGATACGGCAAGGGGCTATACAATAAGTGAGAACTTAATCGGAAATGCACTGTCGGGAAAAAGGGACAAGGTTTTTCTTGCTACAAAATCCACGGCAAGAGACCCGGAAGGCTTAAAAAAGGACGTAGAAATTTCACTTAATAACTTAAAAACAGATTATATTGACCTTTACCAATTCCATAATATACCTAGCGTACAGGAGCTTGAAAAAGCTATGTCGGCAGGTGGAGCCCTGGAGGTGTTCCTGGAATATAAGGCTAAGGGGCTTATAAAACATATCGGAATAACCAGCCATAGTCTTGAAGTCATTGAAAAAGCGCTTGATTATGATGTACTTGAAACTATCCAATATCCATATAATGCTGTTGAAACTCAGGCATCAGAAGTTTTTAAGAAAGCGCATGAAAAAAACCTTGGAATAATTGCAATGAAGCCTTTTGCAGGTGGCGCTCTCACATAACAAAGCTGCCTTGAAGTTTATACTGCAAAACCAGCATATTACTTGCGCAATACCGGGTATGTTCAGCATAGAGCAATTGCAGGAAAACGTAAAAGCTGTAGAGGAAATGCCTTTATCAGAGGAAGAAAAAGAGGCGCTTTTAGAGGAAGCAAACTCGTTGGGTGAGAAGTTCTGCAGAAGATGCGGTTATTGCCAGCCTTGCCCCAGGGGAATAAATATTCCTATGGTCTTTCTTCTTGAAGGCTACTATAACAGATATAAGCTTGTAGATTGGGCAATAGAGAGATATAACGGCCTGTCTGCAAAAGCCGGGGAATGCGAAAAATGTGGATTGTGTGAGACCAAATGTCCCTATAACCTCCCCATAAGAGACATGCTTGATAATGTAAAAAACATATTTGAATGATTAAATATGCATAAAATGGGAAATAATAGTTAATACTACAAAAAACATGGGAACTGATTTATTTTATTTACCCCCTTTTGGGGGTGTTTTTTTGCAGCTAAAGGCTATAAGCAGCTTAATATTTGAAAACAGTATTCAAATTTACTATACCAGGGTATAATGCTCATTATATGAATTGCAAAAATAGCAGACGTAATGCAGTTCATATAATAAATGATACAATTCAACAGAATTCGCCATAACTGTAAAAAAATATGTTATAATATGGGTAAACCTAGAATAATGGCGGTGAAATTGTTGAAACTGACAGCAGATAGCACAGTAGTAATGTCAGAGAAGCAACAGATATCCAATAATGTGGAACAGGTCACAAAAAAAATCAGAGAGTACAATAAAGAAAAAGATCTTGCTGTTTTAGAGGAATTACGGGATTTATGCATAAAGAAAAAAATGGAAGTAGAAGTGGCGAAGATGTACAGGAACATAGGCATGTACCATTTCTACTCAAACAACTATAATAGTGCATCAATATCAATGCAGTTGGCCTTAGACCTGCTGAAAAGAGAAAACTGTACAAGTCTGCTCATTGAATACTATTCTGAGCTTGGATTGATATACTTCTATAACCATGAATACTTATATGCCAGAAGGTATTATGAGGAGACCGAAGAGCTTCTTTTAAAAGATTCCAATTTGAAGAAGCAAATAGCATATCTTCATTATTACAGATACGGGATACTGCTGGGCAATATGCAGGAATATGCACAATCAAAACAGGTGCTCGAAAAGGCATTATCGTGCGCAGAGAATGAAAAAGACACAGGAATAATCATAATGAATATAGGCCTGCTGTATAAGAAGCAAAAGGATTTAAAGGTCGCCCTCAGGTATTACAGCAAAGCACTTTACATTTTGGCTGACAAGGATATAAAGACCAAGGGCATAGTATACAACAATATAGCTGAGGTATATAAAATACTTGGACAGTACGAGAAGGCACTCAGCTACATAGATAAAGCCTTTAAATGTATAAAAGAGAACGACTTGTCTCTAATGTTCATTTACTTCAATACATTCACAGAAATAAAGATACTGATGGGTGAAAGGGAAGCTGTATTGGATGAATTCCTGGAACTTCTCGCTAGAGTGAAAGATTTTCACTTATATAAAAGTCTTATAATTGAAAGTATAAGCAATATGATAGTCGTAGGGAGCGAAGACGGAAGGATGCTAAGAAGACTTGAAACTACTATATTAAAGCTTATTGAGGACAGTGCATATGTTAATGACGAGTATAAAAAAGAGCTTAAGGTATGC
>CAZUGK010000162.1:3625-8362 GCA_964619815.1 uncultured Clostridiaceae bacterium
AATTAAATCTAGAGGAACTGAAAAATACATAGGAAAGGTGGTGTGTAATATGAAGAAAACACTATTATGCCTTTTATTATCGTTAATACTTGTTTTATCAACAACCGCAGCAGTATTCGCAGTAGATTATACAGGATTGAGCATAGGTACGGATCAGATTATTGTAAAACCACTGGTAGACTACACAGGACTATAATGATAGCTTGAATATTCAACAACGAAGCAGGGGGAGCAGAATAGCTCCCCCTGCTTCGTTGTTGAATATTTTGCATGTACTTAAGCAAAAAATAATATAAAAAGTATTGGAGAGTGTAGCTATGGATAAAAATGACCTGAAGGACATAATAATCTCCGATGAAGAGGAAAGAGAGAACCAGATCCATGAGCTTATAAAGGGAAAACGGTCATTAAACATAAACAAGGAACTCTGCAAAACATTAACTGTTGGTGAAAGGATGGCTGACAAAATAGCCAAATTTGCCGGAAGCTGGTCTTTTCTGATCTTGTTTGGAGTTGTTATCGCAGCTTGGGCAATAGTAAACTCCAAATTATTATTGGATAAGCCATTGGATCCATTCCCATACGTATTTTTAAATCTGATACTGGGCTGCATAGCATCAATACAGGCACCGATAATAATGATGAGCCAGAACAGGGAATCGCAAAAAGACAGGCTGCGTTCAGAAAATGACTATCTCATAAACCTGAAATCCGAAATAATACTTGAGGATTTGCATATTAAGATAGACGAAATAATAAGGGAGCAGGGCCTATTGAAAAATGAGCTTAAAGATATTAAGATGGAAATGGAAAAGACCAATTCAAATATATACTTGAGGAGTAGAATAGATGGAGAAAGCGATACCGGTGGAAAAGAACCGGGATTATATAGTTGATATATCGGGGCTTACCAGTGAAGGTTCCGGAGTGGCTAAGGTAGAAGGCTTTACTGTATTTGTGGAGGGAGCCCTACCGGAGGAGCAGGCAGAAATAAAAATAGTGAAAGTACTGAAAAATTATGCCTATGGCAAGCTCCTGAGGATATTGAAGCCGGCGGTATTTAGGACTGAGCCCTCCTGCGGGGTAGTGAAAAGATGCGGGGGCTGCCAGCTGCAGCACATGAGCTACGAAGCGCAGCTGCAATACAAGACACATCATGTGAAGGATGCCATTGAACGGATAGGCGGTCTTAAAGGCGTTACCGTTCACGATGCAATAGGAATGGATGAACCCTGGCGCTACAGGAATAAAGCTCAGTTTCCGGTAGGTATGGACGGGGATGTAATGATAGGCTTTTATGCAAACAGAAGCCATGAAATAATAAATACCCCCCAGTGTTCTATCCAGGATGCAATAAATGACAATGCAGTGCGAATAGTCAGGGAGTTCATAAAAAAATATGACATAAGCGTGTATGATGAAAATACAGGGAAAGGACTTATAAGGCATATAGTGACCAGAAAGGGCTTCAGAACAGGGGAAGTGATGATATGCATAGTAATCAACGGAGATGCATTGCCCTGTGATAAAGCCCTGGTTGAAATGCTCAAGGGCAGTATTGATAATCTGAAAAGTGTAGTACTAAATGTTAATAAGAAAAAAAACAACGTAATTCTGGGCGACAGGAATATTGTAATATTCGGGGAAGAGGCAATATACGACTACATAGGAGAGTTCAAATTCAGGATTTCTCCCCTTTCCTTCTTTCAGGTGAATCCCGTTCAGACTGAGGTATTGTACAATAAAGCACTGGAATACGCAGACCTAAAGGGTGATGAGACAGTTTTTGACGCTTATTGTGGTATAGGTACGATATCACTTTTTTTAAGCAAAAAGGCAAAGAAGGTATATGGGGTGGAGATAGTCCCCCAGGCTATTGAAAATGCAAAGGAAAATGCAAGGCTCAACAACATCGGAAATGCAGAATTCATAGTAGGCGAGTCTGAGAAAGTCATACCTGATATGTACAAGAAGGGCATCAAGGCGGATGTAATAGTCGTAGATCCTCCAAGAAAGGGCTGCGATGAAAAGCTGCTTGAGGTAATCATACAAATGGGACCGGAAAGAGTAGTATATGTCTCCTGCAACCCGTCAACCCTGGCCAGGGATTTGAAATATCTTTCTGAGAGGGGATACCAGGTCAAGGAGATTCAGCCGGTGGATATGTTCCCCCAGACTGTGCATTGTGAGGCCGTTGTGAGGATTGAACGTGCTTGAAACCATTGTGGTTCAAAGGTTTAAACAATTATACAACCTTTAAAATGTTAGTGTGACCCTTGAGTAGATAAAAAAGATGACATAACTCATAAATGAAGTAGAGACAAGCTTTGAGGCTTGTTTCTTGTTTATTGACAATTATGCTTTTGTGGGTAGTGATGAAAGCATAATTGTCATCCTGCATAAAAATGCTAAGTATATATATTGATAATGCGAAAATTGGTAAAATATAGTATGATAAGAATAGATATATCGAATATCGGAGGTTTGCTATGAGTTACTTGTCGGAAAATAATCTTTACGAGAGAATACGAAACACTGTTGCTGAAGCGCAGCAAAAGGTGTATTCAACTGTTAACTTTGTTATGGTTGAAACATATTGGAATGTCGGCAAGCAGATTTATGAAGCTCAGGGGGAAAATGAGCGTGCCGAATATGGCATAGGTCTTTTGAAATTCCTATCAGAAAAGCTGACAGAGGAATTTGGAAAAGGTTATACAATTGCAAATTTGAAAAACATGCGGCAGTTTTATTTAACTTTTTCAAATAGCTACGCACTGCGTAGCCAATTAAGTTGGACACATTATCGTCTTTTGATGCGGGTTGAAGATAGCGCTGCAAGAGATTTTTATTTAGGCGAATGTGCCAAATCAAATTGGAGCACGAGGCAGCTTGAAAGGCAGATCAACAGCTTTTATTATCAAAGATTGCTGTCCAGTCAAAACAAGGCTGGCGTCAGAAATGAAATTCGCACATTGGAAAAGGGTGTTGAAGCCAAAGACATTATCTGCGATCCATATGTGCTTGAATTTTTAGGTTTGCAGCAGACTCCTAACCTGTATGAGAAAGATATTGAGCATGGACTGATCGACCACTTGCAGAAATTCCTGTTAGAGCTTGGTCGAGGTTTTTCTTTCGTATCAAGGCAGAAGTGCATTACCTTTGACAGAGAACATTATTTCATCGATCTAGTATTTTATAATTATATTCTGAAATGCTTTGTTATTATTGACTTAAAGATCGGCAAACTGACACATCAAGACATCGGACAGATGCAGATGTATGTAAATTATTATACACGAGAGATGATGAACGAAGGTGACAGTCTCCCTATCGGTATCATCCTTTGTGCAGACAAGAGTGATTCTGTTGTTAAATATACTTTACCGGAAAATAATAACCAAATTTTCGCTTCCAAGTACAAGCTCTATATGCCAACAGAGGAAGAACTGAAAAGAGAACTCGAAAAAGAGCAGGAATTCTTGGAGACCGAACAGTCGTTATAAGGAAGGATAGTGGAATGGCAAATCAAAAGACTGAAACTTTGGAATACATGTCCTTTGAATTTCTTGATTTACTTCGTAGGAAAAATCCTGCATGGAGGCTACTTGCATCAAACCAGGCAGCCTTTGTCGTCGCATTCCTTTATAAAGAATTTATTTTGGAAAATAGACGTGAAATTGCTGAACAAGAGCTTATAGCCCGGTTAGATAACTATATCTATTTCTTAAATCAAGGACAAAATGAAGAAAAGTTCCCTCGCTCAGGGCGGGAGTATCTTGATGAATGGGCGAATGATGAACATGGATGGCTGAGGAAATTCTATCCTCCAGGTCTAGATGAGCCACATTTTGACATAACTTCAATTGCTCAAAAAGCAATTGAATGGTTACTTAACCTCAAACAACAAAGCTTTATTGGAACCGGGTCACGTTTGATTACAGTAGTTGAACTTATACGCCAAATTGTTGAAAGGTCAGAAACTAATCCTGAATTGCGAATGGCTGAACTAGAACGGCGTAAAGCTGAAATTGAACAAGAAATATTGCGAGTTAAAACGGGACAAGTTGAATTATTGGATGAAACACAAATAAAAGAGCGTTTTTGGCAGGCAATGACAACCGCACGAGAAATACTTACTGATTTCAGGGCAGTTGAGCAGAATTTTAGAGAATTGGACCGTGGAATGAGGGAAAAGATTGCTACCTGGGATAAAGGAAAAGGCGAGTTATTAGAGACTGTCTTTTCGGAGCAAGATGGAATTTCTAAATCAGAGCAAGGAAAGAGTTTTGCTGCATTCTGGAAGTTTCTTATGTCATCATCCCATCAGGAGGACTTTAAGAGTATAATTGATCGGGTTTTAAACTTGAAACCTATAAAAGATATGAGTGTAAGCCGAAATATTCGCCATATTCATGAAGATTGGGTTTATGCAGGAGCACATGTTCAGGAGATGGTGGCTGTTCTATCGCAACAGCTAAGACGGTATGTTGATGAAAATTTTTTAGAAGAAGAGCGCAGGATTGTCCAGATCCTTAGGGAAATTGAAGGTCATGCATTAAAAGTACGTAATGAACCACCAAAAGCATTAATAATGGAAATGGATAGTATAAAACCAGAAATCTTATTACCAATGGACAGGCCGTTATTCTCACCCCCTGAACGTCCAGAAATTAGAGATGATTCTGTTTTTATTGGGCTTGAAGACATTTCAGCGGAAGCACTTTTTTCCCAGATATA
>CAZUGK010000163.1:0-8139 GCA_964619815.1 uncultured Clostridiaceae bacterium
CTAAGGTTCCTGCTGCAAACGGCATGGATATAACAGAAGATGGAGAAATCATAGGCCTTTCGTAGAAAATTGCAATTGAATCCAGTATAGAAAATAAGGCAGTGGCATACTGCCTTATTTTTCAGCATTACACCATACTTTAAGGAGGGATAACTTTGTTGGAAAAAAGCTGCAATGAATTTTTACAGGAGCTTTCTTCAAAAGCACCTGTGCCTGGAGGCGGCGGTGCATCAGCATATGTAGGAGCACTTGGAATGGCCCTGGGCAGTATGGTTGGAAACCTTACTCTCGGTAAAAAGAAATATAAAGATGTTGAAGAAGACATTAAAGAACTGCTGAAAAAATCTGAGGACATAATAGAAAACCTCAAAGCACTGGTTGCAAAAGATGCTGAAGTGTTTTACCCGCTGTCCCAGGCTTATGGATTGCCTCAGAATACAGAAGAGGAAAAGAATGCAAAGGAAGAGGCGCTGCAGCGGGCCGTAAAAGCTGCAACTATGGTGCCTTTGGAGATAGCTGAGTATTGTCTAAAAGCAATCGACCTGCATGAAGAGTATGCAAGGAAGGGGACCCGTATTGCTATTAGCGACGTAGGGGTCGGGGTGGTATTTTGCAAAGCAGCCTTGCAGGGAGCAAAGCTGAATGTATTGATAAATACAAAAATTATGAAGGATCAGGCTCTGAAAAGCAAAATAGAATCCCGTTTAAAAGAAATAGAAGCTGAAGGCGTATCCAAAGCAGATAAAGTATTGCAATACGTTGAGGGATTACTGGTATCCTGATTGATATGAATTTGCATATAAAGCACTGTATTCCTAAAATGAATGCAGTGCTTTTGCCACAATATAGGAGTTATGTCATTTTTAGTGCTTATTCTGGTATTCAATCAATTGTATTCTTAATGTATAATGGAAACATACTAAATTTATACGGTAGAATTTGAGGTGCGTATATGAAGGTTTTATTTACCTATAATTATGGTGATGAGAAAATGAAGGTAATTACCGAGCTGGGCTATGAGCTTGTATATTTAAACGAAAAGGATATTTCAAACACACAAGAGATTTCTGATATTGATGTGCTGGTATGCTATAATCCTTTTGACAGGCTGGATATTTCAAAGCTTAAGCAGCTGAAGTGGATACAGCTTTCAAGCATCGGAATAGACCAATTGCCGAAGCAAATGGTAAAGGAACAGAGTATAATTGTTACAAATAACAGGTCGGGCTACTCAATTCCAATGGGCGAATGGATAGTCATGAAAATGCTGGAGCTGCTGAAAAACAGCAGGTCCTTTTATAACAAACAAAGTGAAAAGAAGTGGAAAATAGATACAACAATACTTGAGCTTTACAAGAAAACCGTATGCTTTGTAGGCACAGGCAGCATTGCTTCTGAAGCAGCGAAAAGGCTTCAGGGCTTTGAGGCAAATATAATCGGTATAAATACTACAGGCAAAAAGGTGGAGTATTTCAACAGCTGCTATCCCATAATGGAGCTGGATTATGCCCTTTCACAGGCAGATGTAGTTGTAGTTTCCATCCCTTATACAAATGAAACTCATCATTTAATCAATGAAAGCAATATCAATAAGCTTAAAAAGGGTGCCTGCCTGATAAACATTGCCAGAGGAAGCATAATAAACGAAGCTGTTCTTATAGAAGCGCTGCAGAACGGTAGCATACGCGGTGCAGCCCTGGACGTATTTGAGGAGGAGCCTCTGCCGGAGTGTAATCCGCTATGGGAGCTTGACAATGTTATTATTACTCCTCATAATTCCTGGATATCCGAGATGAGAAACGAAAGAAGATATGATATAATTTATGAAAATCTTAAAAGGTGCATAGCCGGTGAGGAGCTTGTGAACATTATAGATATTGACAAAGGCTATTAACAAACTGAATCCTGCCAAAATATTAGGAATTTAAACAAAAAGCACTGCGTTTTGAATGCAGTGTTTTTTGCTGCTCATTTATCAGATTATACACTAATTTTCATGATTCAGCATAACATGCAGTGACAATAGAGTTCACATAAGACTAGTTATAGATGAATATATATAGAAATGCAAATTAAGAGCAGCATTTTAAGGTTTTATAATAGTTGAAATATAAGGTGCTTATTAACTAAGTATTACAATCAGAGATGCTATTTACTACTTGATAAATAATTGAAGAATTTGATTTTGAGTAGTTGGAGTGAATAAGTTGTGGTGAAAATAGCTGAGAAAAAGTACCGGGCAGCTGCAAAAAAGTCAATTGATATACTATTTGCGATTATAGGCTTAATTGCAAGCATTCCAATAATAGCTGCCGCAGCCATTTTTATTAAGCTGGAAACAGAAGGGCCTATCATATATACCCAGGAGAGAGTAGGAAAATGTGGATGTATATTTCTGATATATAAGCTTAGAACTATGTATTTCGATGCAGAGAAAGATGGAATCCAATGGGCGCAAAAGAATGATCCGAGAGTTACTAAAGTTGGAAGGTTTCTTCGAAAAACAAGGATTGATGAGCTGCCTCAATTCATAAATGTATTGAAGGGAGAAATGAGTATAGTCGGTCCGCGTCCAGAGAGGCCTTATTTTATAGAAGAGTTTAGTAAAGCTATACCCGGATTTAATGAGAGGTTGGCGGTAAAGCCCGGGATAACAGGCTGGTCCCAAGTTAACGGGGGATATGAATTGTCTCCTGAGGAGAAGTTGAAGAATGACCTGTTTTATATAAGAAATCAATCTATTCTGTTGGATCTGAAAATTATTCTGAAAACAATCAAAATTATTGTTACCTTTGAAGGTGCCAGGTGAGGTGGGGTATGGTGCAGCTATATGAACAGATTAAGAACAGACATGCGAAGCTATCTGTAATAGGTCTGGGGTACGTAGGTATTCCCCTGGCAGTAGCATTTGCAAAAAAGGCGGATGTAATCGGCTTTGATATCAATAGAAGGAAAATTCAACTGTATAAGCAGGGAACGGATGTCACTAATGAAGTCGGCAATCAGGCAATCACCGAGTCCAAGGTGCATTTTACATCAGACGAGAGGATACTTCAAAAATCAAAGTTTCATATAATAGCCGTACCTACTCCGATTAACAATGATAAGACACCAAATCTCGAGTTCATACAAGAAGCGAGTAAACTATTGGGCCGAAATCTGTCTGCCGGTTCTATCGTTGTATATGAATCTACGGTATATCCGGGTGTTACAGAGGAAATATGCATCCCATTATTGGAAAAGGAGTCGGGTCTTAAGTGCGGCACAGACTTTAAGGCGGGCTATTCTCCCGAAAGAATAAATCCAGGTGATAAGCTTCATAGGCTGGAGAACATTGTAAAAGTGGTTTCCGGAACAGATGAAGAAGCATTGGATAATATTGCAAGGGTCTATGAGCTTATAATTGAAGCAGGGGTATTTAGAGCAGAAAGTATAAAAGTGGCTGAAGCAGCTAAAGTGATAGAAAATGCGCAGAGAGATATTAATATTGCGTTTATGAATGAATTATCCATAATATTCGACAAGCTTAACATTGATACACAATCGGTGCTCAATACTGCCAGAACAAAATGGAATTTCCAGGACTTTACTCCGGGATTAGTCGGAGGGCACTGTATTGGGGTAGACCCGTATTACCTGACCTACAAGGCAGAGACAATCGGATATCATTCCGAAGTCATTCTCTCGGGAAGGCGAATTAATGACAGTATGGGAAAGTATGTGGCTGAGAACACAGTAAAGCAGCTTATTAAAGCCAATAAGCAGATAAAAGGCGCAAGAGTAGCAGTTATGGGCATTACATTTAAAGAGAACTGCCATGATACAAGAAATTCCAGAGTAATCGATATTGTTAAAGAACTGAAAGAGTATGATGTTGAAGTGGAGGTTTCAGATCCGATAGCAGATGAGCAGGAAGTACTGAAGGAATATAATATACAGCTTAAGAAGTTGGAGGATATTGGTCCGATAGATGCTGTCATTATTGCCGTAAAGCACAAAGCATATGGAAATATCACACTGGAATATTTGAAGAAGTTTTTCTGCAATAGTAAACCTGTGATTATAGATGTTAAGAGGTTATTTGACAGAAAAGACGCTGAAGGTCAGGAATTTGTTTATTGGGGGTTGTAATATGGTTGATTATAAGCCGGAATTTCCCAAGGGGGCTAAATTCTTAGTAACAGGCGGTGCCGGATTCATTGGTTCAAACCTGGTTGAAAAAATATTAGAGCTTGGCTATGAAGTAACTGTGTTGGACAATTTTTCGACCGGTGAGGAAGAAAATATAAAGGAATTTCTGGGTGACAGCAAATTTTCACTGATAGAAGGAGATGTGCGGCATCTGGAGGATTGTTTGAGGGCCTGTAAAAACGCAGACTATGTATTGCACCAGGCGGCGCTGGGCTCTGTACCACGTTCTATTAAGGATCCGATAGCGACAAACGATTCAAATTTATGCGGAACCTTAAACATGATGGTTGCTGCAAGAGATAACAATGTGAAACGATTTGTGTATGCCTCATCCTCTTCGGTTTATGGAGATATTGCGGAGCTTCCCAAAAGGGAGGATAGGATAGGCAAGCCGTTATCCCCCTATGCAATTACCAAAGTATCAGGAGAACTCTATGGGAAAAACTTTTTTGATTTATTTGGATTACCTGCAATCGGGTTGAGATATTTTAATGTCTATGGTAAAAAGCAGAACTCCAATTCGGTTTATGCTGCTGTGATACCGAAATTTATCGGGAAGCTGTTAAAGGGTGAAAGGCCTGTGATTAATGGAGATGGAACTCAATCCAGGGATTTTACCTATGTTGAGAACGTTGTAGAAGCAAATCTGGCAGCATGCCTGGCAGGACAAAATGCATTTGGAGAGGTCTTTAATATTGGGAACGAAGAAAGGATTTCCATAAATGATTTGTATTTTAAGCTGTGTGAACTTCTGAATGTAGATATAGCTCCAATTTATGGCCCGGAAAGGCTCGGCGATGTAAAGCACTCAAATGCGGATATTTCAAAGGCAAAAGATATTCTCAAGTACAAACCTTTATACAGCTTTAATGAAGGCTTGAAGCTGTGCATCAATTGGTATGTAAACCATCTGTAAGGGAGCCGCTATGAAAATCATTCAATTGTGTGCTATTGACCAGACCATGAAGGTTTTCCTGAACCCATTAAACAAACAGCTGATGAATAACAGGTTTGACTTGATATGCGTCTGTTCCGGGGGAAAATATACAGAAGAGTTAAGACGTGAAGGACTGAACATTATCAATATACCTATAGAAAGGAAGATAAAACCTTTTTCAAATATAAAATCCATATACAGACTTTATAAGCTGTTTATCAGAGAAAAACCGGATGTAGTGCATGTGCATACTCCTGTAGCAGCTATTCTCGGCAGGATAGCCGCAAAATTGGCAAAGGTGCCTATTGTCATTTATACTGCGCACGGCTTCTATTTTCATGAAAATATGTCCCCGATGAAATACAGGCTATTTTTGAACATTGAAAAATATTTGGCTAAGTATTTCACTGATTTTATTTTTACACAAAGCGATGAAGACAGAGTAACTGCAATTAAAAATAGCTTTACTGATGAAGAGAAAATTGTCTGTATCGGAAACGGTATAGATGTGTTTGACAAATTTAATCCCCAAAATACTGACATTGGAGAAATCAAAAGGTTATATGAGCAACTTAATCTTATTGAACAAAATATCATCATTACATTTATAGGGCGCCTGGTGGGTGAAAAGGGGATAGTGGAGCTGCTTAAGGCCTTCTGCAATATTAATAATAAAAATATCAAGCTGCTGATAGTGGGGGATATTGATCAGGGATGCAGGGATATAAAAACCAAGGAGCTTATAACCAGTGAATACAAGGGCAATAAGAACATTATATTCACAGGATTCAGGGGAGATATAAACAACATTTTATATGTAACCGATATATTTTGCCTGCCATCTTACAGGGAAGGAATGCCAAGAACTATCATAGAGGCGATGGCTATGGAATGTGCAGTACTGGCAACAGATATACGAGGCTGCCGGGAAGAAGTAATTGAGGGAAAAACCGGCTATCTGGTAAAGCCAAAATCTATAGATGATATTCAAAAGAAATTGGAAGTGTTAATTGAAAATGAGGAACTTTTGCACAGTATGAAGCTTGAAGGCAGAAAGAGATCAGAGAAATGCTTTGATGAAAGGCAGGTAGTGGATAAGCAGATTAAAATTATAAATGCATTATATGAAGCTTATAAAAACAAAACAACCTTAGGCGCTGATGTATAGAGAAACAGTCTGGAAACTGCGTGGTATTAATATATAGCTGTAATGAGGGGGATATATGAGTATTTGCAAAGAAACATTACAAAAGGGTACTTTTGTATTAAGCCTGGATGTTGAACTATGCTGGGGAGCAGTTGATAAACCCGATAAGCTCAAAAATAATAAAAAATATTATGAACAAGCCAGGGCTTGTATTGAAAAGATCTTATTGCTGCTTGAAAAATATAATATATCTGCTACATGGGCTATAGTCGGACATTTATTCCTTTGGGAGTGTAATACAATAAACGGGCAAAAGCATCCGGACATACCACGGAGCACATACTCATGGTACTCAAAGGATTGGTTTGAAGAATCCCCTTGCACCAACGATAAGGAAGATCCCCTCTGGTATGGGCAGGACATTATAAAAAAGCTTATGAATTGCAGAGTCCATCAGGAGATCGCCTGTCACAGCTTTGCACACATACCTTATGGAGATAAAAATACTAAAAGGGCTGCTGTTCGAGCTGATCTTTCAAAATGTGTCCATGAAGCGGAAAAATTTGGATTAAAGCTTAGAAGCTTTGTTTTTCCAAGGAATATTGAGGGATACCATGACGAATTGGCCAGCTTTGGATTTGAGGCTTATAGAGGTAAAGAGCCTTCATGGTATAAAGCATTTTCTAAAAAGCTCGGCAAAATCTGTCATATTCTGGATCAATTCTTGGCAATATGTCCTCCTGTCGGCCTGCCGGAATACGTTCAGGGGCTATATAATATACCGGCCTCAATGTTCTATCTCCCAATGAATGGATTTAGAAGATTAATACCTGTTAAATTCAGAATTTATAAAGCAAGAAAAGGAATTAAGAAGGCGATCCGGGATAAAAAGATATTTCATTTATGGTTTCACCCCTTCAATATAGCGACCAACCAGAAAAAACTCCTGTATGGATTAGAAGAAATTTTCAAGGAAGTGCAATCAAGGCGAGAGAACGGAGAGCTGGAAGTCAAAAGTATGCAAGGGATAGTTGATTCAATTAATTGTGCCTGAGGAGTTGTAATGATGAGGATTGAAGTTGTTGATAGCATTGAGAAGCTCTTATGGTATAAAGCAGAATGGGAGAGTATTCTCAAAGAAACGAATAATGATAATGTGTTTATTGAGCCTGATTGGATTATATGCAGGTGGAAATTCCTGGAGGACAGGCACAAACTGCTTACACTTATAGTTAAAAAGAACCGGGAAGTCATAGGTATTTGTCCCTTGATGGTAACAAACAGAGGGGTTTGCAATGAAATAAGTTTTATTGGCAGCAGGGAGTCTAGCGATAATGATTTTATTTTAAGAGACAAATACAGAGGAGAAGCTTTAGAGTGCATATTTGATTTTCTTAGGCATTTAAAAGGAAAAAATGTCATCAAGCTTAATGTGTTATCTGTGAAGTCAGTAAGCTGTACTTTACTGAAAGAATACTTGAAGGTTAACAGAGTACCATTTGTCACCAGTTCTATAATCCGGTACTTTTTAAGCATAAACGGCAAGGACTTTAATACTTACTTCGAAAGCAGATTCGGAAAAAAGACCAGGCAGACAATAAATGCAAAGGAAAAAAAATTAAAGAGCCTTGGCAATCTGGCTTATAAAAAAATATCTCCGGCCGAAATTGATGAGGTTTTTGAGATACATGAAAAGAGATGGCTTAGGAAAGTAGGCAACAGCAGTTTTTCAAAGGGGAGGACGAAGGAATTCTATAAAGAGCTGGCACTAAATAAAAATGGCAGGCTGGAAATTGCTGTGGACGCAATCACCCTGAATAATAGAATTATAAGCTTCATGTATGGATTTGAGTATAACAAAAGA
>CAZUGK010000164.1:0-7979 GCA_964619815.1 uncultured Clostridiaceae bacterium
ATATTCTATGGATTGAGTAAATTTATTAACTCCGAATCCATCCCAGGATGTGGTTCAATTTTTAATGCCAAATAAATAAACGCGCTATCTCAATAAATTGTGAGATAGCGCGTTTATCTTCTAATCCGGTTAACTAGCAAACGCTCCCGTTTTGTCACCTTCTTACGTGTATGGTTACGTCTGGTCTTGCGGGGGCCGCGATCAACTTTCTCATTCAGCTTCCTCCTCAACCCAAAAAATAGTATTAATATCTGTTTCAAAATACCTTGCAATACGAAAAGCCAGTTCCAAGGACGGATTATATCGTTCTCCCTCAATGGCAACAATGGTAGCTCGCGTTACTCCAATTTCTTTGGCAAGCTGGTCCTGCGTCATTCTGAATTCTGCTCGAAAAACATGAACTCGGTTTACTATTTTTAACTGTGTTAGCAATCTAGCCATCTTCTGCACCCTTCCCAAGATTTGCCACGTAAAAATAGGGTATCAGTTGTCAGGGGGACAAGGTTGGCGACACCCTATTCATAACAAAACGCGTGACAGACGTCATATCTTATCGTAATCGTATAGGATAAAACTACTGCTATATCCATGTTTTTTAGCAGCTAGCTTTTTCATGGTTATATTCCTCCCCTTAATTTAGTTGTCACAACAACTACTTAGCGAAAAAAATTACGTCAAATTATTGTAAATTTGATTTAATACTATTTTCATTTCCTTTATTTTGTCTTCATCAATGGATCTTGTTGCCTTTTCCAGTAACGAGACAGCTTTTGGTACTAATCTCACTCTCAAATCCTTGCCCGCGTCGGTCAAAAATATCCGGAATGCTCTCCTGTCAGTTGGGTGAGGACTCCGTGTAATCAACCCTTTTTTTTGTAAATTATCAAGAATTCGATTGGTATTAGGCTTATCCTTAAAAGTAAGGTCTGCCAACTCTTTAGGAGTGACACCATCCCCCTCCCATAGAAAATTAAGTACAGCCCATTGCTCTGTTGTAATGTCATATTCTTTTAATTTCTGAAAAGCTTCGTTCTTTAGTTTCGCATTTACTTTATATAAAATAAAGCCAAGGGAATCATCTATTTTGAAATCTTTCATTAACAGCTCACTCATCCTATAATTTAGTTGTCATCACAACTAAATTATAGCTTTTTAAATGCCTAATGGTCAACCCATAATATACCTCTATATACTTATTTTGCAAAAATGTTTGTGCTAAGAAGACAAAATTGCCGATACCCTAGAGATATTTTCCATAAAAAAAGAAAAACTCCTGCAAAATAAACCATTTTTGGCAGGGATTTCCGTTTTTTTATTTCCTATTCTATTAGTTTGCAATAAAAAAGTTCTTCGCACTTCGGTTGCTTCAGAGTCTGACGCGAATTCGATTATAGGATGTGGACGAATCTTATTGTTCCGGATAACAATGCTGCGCTCCCCATGTAGCCATGAGCTCCAATATCGGAATTAGAGTTTTTCCCTTCTCGGTTAGGGAATATTCTACCTTAGGAGGTATCTGGGGATATTCTTCACGATGGATTAATTGCTCATATTCAAGAGAACTTAGTTGTTGACTTAATATTTTATGCGAAATAGTTGGCAGCCGTTTTTTTAGCTCTCCATATCGTTGTACTTTTTCATTATATAGCAGCCACAATATGACCCATTGCCATTTACCCCCGACAATAGAAACAGTATATGACATTGGGCAAACTAAAGGATCAATTGGACCATTTTTCATAGAGTCACTCACCTTTTGCTTAGTATCTCACAATAAAGTGCGTACTTCAATTATAGCAACTCCCTCATTATAATCAATATAAACAAACCTGTAAGTAATGAAGAAAGCACAAGAAGGAGTGATTTTTGTGGTCAGTAATAAGCAGTGTTTAGTGTTGGAAGCGGCACAAAAGTATCTGTCAGTTGTAAAAGGTGTATCTATAACTAATTGGATGGAAATTTGGGCCGAAAATGCCATCGTCGAATTTCCTTATGCCCCGGCTCAGTATCCCAAACGCTTGGAAGGGAAAAACGCAATTTACGAATACTATAAAGCAGCAACGGCACTATTCGAAGTACAAAGGGAAAAACCCCTAGTAATGTATCCGTCCTCAGATCCACTTATTGCAGTGTTTGAGGTCTCGATGGACTTTCGCATCCTATCAACAGGAAAAGATTACAGGCAAGATTATATATGTGTAGTAAAAATCCGTGACGATGGAAGAATTGTCCTATACCGCGAATATTGGGACCCGGTTCGCGTACTTGAGGCTTTTCAACAATAAAAATAATGAGGTGATTTTACAATGAAAGTATTAGGTATATTAGGCAGTCCACGTCCTAGCGGCAATACGGCTACGCTTTTACGCCGCGTACTTGAGGGTGCAGCTGCGCAAGGTGCCACTACAACCACGATATCGGCAAATAGACTTGCTATTCGTGCTTGTCAAGGCTGCGATGCGTGTAAACGAATAGGACAATGCGTTTTAAAGGACGATATGCAAGAAGTCTACGCTAAAATTAATGAAGCGGACGCTGTCATTTTTGCATCCCCTAATTATATGGGCGGAATTACCGGAAATCTTAAACCTCTCCTAGATAGACTGCATTCCTACATCTCTGTGACTGAAGCAGGCGAGTTATGCACGACAATAAAATCTCCGAAAAAGGTTATGTTACTCATCACGCAAAATGCCCCGGAAGAATATACGCACTATATCGAAGCATTTACCCCCTTACGAGGTATTCTCCACCTTATTTTTCAAGGAAACTTCGGCTCGCTGGCAGATTTATTGGTTGCTCCTGATATGAAAGGCCCCCACAGTGTAGCTACCAATACACAATTATTACAGAAAGCCTATATCATAGGTGCTGAATTAATAGAGAAACCTTGATCAATTTTCTTTTAAGGTACTTTTTTACTGGCGACACATATAAGTTCAAGCAGCACAACGATATAGCATCCGCCAATATACGCTGCCAAAAGAATTGGTTGCCACCAATATCAAATTCTTCACGCTGTAGAGTACAGGGGATGGAATTGTCGATACGAAGGGCGATTTGTGCGCAACGCAAGAGTGCACGAATTGTCCCTTTATTCTTTTTTTTGAAAAAAATGTAAAAATATCCATAAAGAAGGAACTGATCATTCTTCTGGAGAATATGTAATTTATTAAATTTTAACAGAGGGATTTTATGGATTATATTTATTTATCAATCATAGGGTCAGTGATTGGGAATCTAGCAATAATTCTAATTTGCATATATCTGTATGTGTTATACCGCGCGCGCTATATGGGCATATGGGCCGTAAGCTGGCTTATCCTTCTTTTAAGATATGTTATTTTTGATTTAGGGTTACTCCCCTGGAAACATTCCCTCTTAGGTTTGACACTATATCTAATGATGACTTTTATATTTATTCTGATGATTGTTTGGAGCACTTATAGTTTCATAAACAAGCCACTTAATAAGTGGTGGGTATATGGTGCTGTCATCATTCTCATCGCAAGTACGGTATTGAGTATTCTCTTTTCCTCTTTGCTTTATAAATTAATATTGCCCATCTATGCCGGCTGTTTTGCATTCATATGGGTTGGTTTCCTTTTTATACGCCATCTTAAGATACCGAAGTTTGGTCGAATAGTTGTTGGTTGTGCTTATGTACTATTGGGTACTATCAATTTTTCTTTTCCTTTTATTGCCAATAACTCTTGGTTTCTTCCTTGGGTTTACGTTTTGGGCGGAATATCGCGTTTAGTCATTGCTGTAGGAACTTTGATTTTATTTTTTGAAAAAACCAGAACCGATTTATTAAACAAAGAAATTCAATATCAACTACTAGCGGAAAATGCCATTGACGTAATCTACTATTATCGTCTTCCCCCTGAAGCCACAATCGAATATCTAAGCCCTTCAGTTTTGGCAGTTACCGGGTATTCTCCTGAAGAATATTCTGCTGATAATAAATTAATCTTCCAATTGGTTCATCCTGGCGATCGTCCCCTGTTGCACGATTTCATCAATAATCTGCCGGACTCTGTTGAAAAGCCGCTGACAGTACGCATGTTAAAAAAAGATAAAACCACCATCTGGGTTGAACAGAAATGTGTACCTATCTATGATGAACAAGGCTATCTGGTAGCCTTGGAAGGCATTATCCGCGATATCACACAACGAAAAAAACTGGAACAAATGGCCTCAGCCTTTGATAGGATGAATATGGTAGGGAACATGGCGGCAACTGTCGCTCATGAAATTCGAAACCCTATGACCACAGTGAGAGGCTACCTGCAGGTACTGGGACGAAAGGAAAAATATCAAACCGATAAAGATAAATTCGAATTAATGATTGAGGAAATAGACAGAGCAAATAACATCATACGGGAATACCTTTCTTTGTCCTGCGAAAAATTTGTTAGTTTAAAGAAATGCTCTTTAAATACTATCATTGAAGCATTATTCCCTTTGATCCAAGCGGGCGCGAATTCTTCCAAAGTATATGCAACCCTTAACCTTAATGACATTCCCGAACAGCTGCTGGACGAAAATGAAATTCGTCAATTAATACTGAATTTAGTACGTAATAGTATCGAAGCAATGCCGGAAGGCGGAAACATGGTTATTACTACCTTCCTTGCAGATAACCTAGCCGTTTTGTCCATCAGTGATCAAGGACCAGGAATACCGCAGGATATACTTGAGCACTTAGGCACACCGTTTTTTACTACAAAAGCTACAGGAACCGGGTTAGGGCTGCCAATTTGTTACCAAATAGCCCACCGGCATAATGCCAGTATTAAGATTGATACCAACGCTAAAGGCACAACATTTTTTGTACATTTTAGTCCACCGGCGCCGTAAAAAACTCAAAATTATCTCAGTCCCTTTATCCCTCAAAATCGTCAAATGCATTATCGCACAAAAAACTAACTCGAATTAGATAAATTAAGCCAAAACAATCTTCACATTATTTACCTAAAAAAACCGTCATTACACTTGCACATGTTATATTAAGTGTAATGACGGTTTCCTTGTTCCATGACCTCCCCTTTTTCCTTTCATAAATTCCAAAACCATCCAAAAAGCAGGAACCCATTATTCTTGTGAAGAATAATAAATGTAATTTATTAACTTTTAGCAGAGGGATTTTATGGACTATATTTATTTATCAATCATAGGATCAGTGATTGGGACTCTAGCAATAGTTCTAATTTGCTTATATCTGTATACGTTATACCGCGTGCGCTATATAATCTTATGGGCAGTAGGCTGGCTTGTCCTGCTCTTAAGGTACGTTATTTTGGATTCCGGTTTTTTCCCCTGGAAACTGTCTATCTTTGGTTCGTCACTATATCAAATAATGACTTTTACATTTATCCTGACGTTTGTTTGGAGTACTTATAGTTTTATAAATAAGCCGCTTAATAAATGGTGGATATATGGTACTGGTAGTATTTTCATTGCAAGTATTGCATTGAATATTCTATCTACCACCTTGCTTTATAAATTATTACTGCCCACCTATGCTTACTGTTTTGCAGGCATGTGGATCGGTTTAACTTTTATACGCCATCCTAAGATACCAAAGTTCAGTCGCTTAGTTGTTGGCTGGGCTTATATTCTATTAAGTCTTCTCAATCTTACTTTTCCCTTTACTATCAATGATTCATTATTCATTCCCTGGGGGTATGCACTTGGTGGCATATTGCGGTTAACTATTGCTGTAGGAACTTTAATATTATTTTTTGAAAAAACCAGAACTGATTTATCAAATAAAGAAATTCAATATCAACTATTAGCCGAAAACGCTATTGACGTAATCTACTATTATCGTCTCTCCCCTGAAGCCAAAACCGAATATATAAGCCCTTCGGTTTTGACAGTCACCGGGTATGCCCCTGAAGAATATTCTGCTGACAATAAATTAATCTTCCAATTGGTACATCCCGAGGATCAACCCCTGCTGCATGATTTCATCAACAATCTGCCGTCCTCTATTGAAAAGCCACTGACAGTACGCGTCTTGAGAAAAGATAAAACCACCATTTGGGTTGAACAAAAATGTGTCCCTATTTACGATAAACAAGGCCATCTCGTAGCCTTGGAGGGAATTATCCGCGATATCACGCAACGAATAAAAATGGAACAAATGGCCTCCGCCTATGACAGGATGAATACGGTGGGTAGTATGGCGGCAACTGTCGCTCATGAAATCAGAAATCCAATGACCACAGTACGCGGCTACCTGCAGGTACTGGGACGAAAAGAAGAATATCAAACCGATAAAGATAAATTTGAATTAATGATTGAGGAAATGGACAGAGCCAATAACATTATACGGGAATATCTCTCTTTGTCCCGCGAAAAATTTGTTAGTTTAAAGAAATGCTCTTTAAATTCTATCATTGAAGCACTATTTCCGTTGATTCAAGCGGACGCAACTTCTTCCAAAGTATATGCAACTCTTACCCTTGGCGACATTCCCGAATTGCTGGTGGACGAAAATGAAATCCGCCAATTGTTATTGAATTTAGTACGTAATAGTATTGAAGCAATGCCTACAGGTGGAAACTTGGTTATTCGTACTTTCTTTGCAGACAACAAAGCCGTTTTATCTATCAGTGACCAAGGACCGGGAATACCGCAGGATATACTTGACCACTTGGGTACACCCTTTTTTACTACCAAAGCTGCAGGCACCGGGTTAGGGCTGCCAATTTGTTACCAAATAGCCCACCGGCATAATGCCAATATTAAGATTGATACCAGCGATAAAGGAACAACATTTTTCGTGTATTTTAATCCACCGACTTCGTAAAAACTCTATATTATCTTAGCCCTTTTTCAGAGAGTGGACTCTGAAAAAGGGCTTTTTTATATGTTTAAAAAATACATTTTCCTACATTTTTCTCCATTCTTTTACATTAATTACAGGAAAATGTACTCTTCTCTCCGTAACTCTTAATTGTTAAGGGGGTGATAGTTATGAAGACGTAATCCTTATAAAATACTTCTACGTCCAAAAAACTATTATGAGGAGAGAAGAATATGATAAGCATTGAAACAAAAACAAATTCCTGCTTAACAGTAAGTCCTGAAGATTCAATTAAAATTTTCGTAGCTAAAACCCCTGCAGAAAAAAGAGAAATCTACCGTTTTCGCTACCAAATTTATGTAGACGAAATGTCCAAATATCCTGAAAACGTTGATTACGATAATAAACTACTATATGACGAAATGGATGAATGGGCGGTACTTTTATACGCTAAAGTTGGTCAAGAGATAATTGCCACTTATCGAATCAATATCGCCGCCACTGCAGACTTTCCCCAAAAAGTAATAGAGTTTTTAGCTCTGGATACATTTAATAGTTCCGTTATTGAACATAACAGTCATAAATTTGCCTATGCTACAAAAGTAATGGTCACCCCTGCTTATCGAAACTCGCCAATATTATATCTGCTTCTGGCAAAATGCTATGAAATCTGTTGTTATGAACAAGTCCAGTTTCTTTTTGGCGCCTGCAACTTTCATTTACTTCGTCTTTATGAACAACTAGGCTGCCGCAGATACTACAAAAACTTTCTTGACCCTGGCTATGGCTTATTAGTCCCAATTATTGCGGTTATAGATGACGTTCAACATTTTCACAAAGTACGTTCTCCTATTTATCGTATAGCACGAAAAAGGCAATCATTAAATTCCAAAGCGATTGAGTGGTTTAATACCGTTTTCACCAATAATTCATGTATTATAAATAGTCAAACCATTACAGAGGAAGAATTATGGATCCTTTTGTGCAAGCGCTTGCATTGTCCACCAACGAAAGCCATCAGTTTGCTGCAAAATTTATCTGAAACAGAAGCAAAAAAATTCCTGCATCGCTGCGGAATTCTGGTTCAATGTGATCCAGATGATATAATTACGTTTCAGGGGGATGTTAGTTATACCTATAATACATTAATTTCCGGCAGATT
>CAZUGK010000165.1:0-7914 GCA_964619815.1 uncultured Clostridiaceae bacterium
TTGTCCTTTCAATGATCGGCCCGTCTTCCATGGTACAAATAGTACTTACAGCATCTGTGATTTGATCCGGCTGTCCGATTGCAAAACCTGTAGTAACACCCGTCGTTACTGAATCAGTGAAAATGTCTTTTATTGAGCCTCCAGTTGAAACATAGGTAACAATTTCATCTGAAATATAGTCATGTTGTTGCAGGAATCCATTGCTATTCTGTACAAATTTTCGGCCTAATGTTAAAGTAGGTTCCGTAGCTGCATATTTTCTAATACGGACCCAATCAACAACGAGAGCTCCTTTATTCGCTTCTGAATAAAAGTGAATTGGCAGGCTGACATTACCAGGAAGAGTAGAAGAAGCCGTTTGACGAAGGACATAATTTACAAAGAATTTATCTCCTGCAGTAATGTGGGCGACACCGTAAATATAAAACGTCGTGCCGCCTCGTGCTACACCATCATTAATCCAAGTACCGCTGGTGCCGTTGTGAGTGTACGGATGATCGTAGTAGTTTGAATCTCCTGTTGTAGTTCCCTGCCAGGCTGCAGCTTTCTGGGAGTCTGTACTCCGATACCCAAATATAGCCTTATTTGTTGCAGGATGGTACGCCTTCATTTCCATGAGGGTGTTCGGGGCGTAGGTTGTGGTACTTTCAACAATGCTGTTAAGTGTTGTACTTGCAACTGAAAGAAGACTGTTTGAAACTGAAGCGGACCCGTGAACTATTGACCAGAGTGATCCGCTTAACGAGGTGAAATCGTCCCAAAAATCAAAGGTATCTGCACCACTGCTGGCAGTTGTTACGCCTCCGTTCCCGTAAAACATCAGTATTTTTGTATCGTTTGCCGGAAGTTTAACCCAAAATTTAGCTGTTGAGAATTCAGTATAAGACTCTCTGAAATGTTTAAGTTCATTTCCATATTTGTCTGCGAAGCGAATATCTCTGAAATCTGCCCTCATCCCGGGGAGATATGAAAGTGTGATCGTTCCCTGAAAGTCAGCAGTAGCTGAAGGATTTGCAATATCTATTTCATATCCACATCCCCAGCCAAAATATATGTTAGACAGTTAAATCCCTCACTGAGTCTGAGGAGTTGCATACACGTAAACTGCTGTAAGGCTTTGGTTCCCAAGATTCGTTACCTTGAATTTTACATATTTTGAAGAACATTTAAATTGGGCAGGTTTACTTTTTGTATATCCGGCTGCCTGTGATATATCCATCGAGTCAAGAGGATCATCGTTAGCACCCACGGTAAAGCTTGAATTTGCGCTAGTCGGATCTGAAAACATTTCAACTCTCGCCCCCGCGTTTGTCGAAGCGTTAAAAGTGCCCTTAAAACTAACTTCCAGACTAATAGCTCCAGACAGGTCAAGAGATGAAGGTGAAGTATAAGTCCCACCTGCTATTATAGTTTGATTTGAAACCATCGTAGTTGGTGTTTTCCCAAGAGCCATTACTTAGCACTCTCCTGTTTCTTAATACTCTCTCCTATTGCACTCCGAATATTCTCCTGCAGGCTGTTATCTTTCACCAATTTTTTAACTTCCTTTTTTATATCTGATAACGGAGTGTTTTTATTATACAGAACCTTTACATGCTGAAAAGCCGGATATTCGGTTTTTTCATCATCGGTAGTGACATCGCATTCTACCCATACGACGAGAGGGTCAGCGGTTTCAATCACATTTATGCTGCTTTTTTCAATCCGGATCTCGGCCATATTTAGCTCCTCGCATAAGTGTGTGATACGTTAACTTCCATGCTGTCTCCGTCTACATAATTGCGGTTCGAAGCTAACACCCTCCTGTAAAGCATTATACCTCCAGATGATGCACTTTGGATGCTATACTCCCGAACTGTGACATCACCTGTAAAATAAAATGTGGTGTTCCATGTCGCAATTCCGGTTGATGAAGTGTTTCTAGTAGCTTCTTTTCTTGCAGAGCCATAAAGAGTATTTTCAGCACCGAGTGCTGTATCTGTATAAGCTTCTCCCGTGGGGTCAGTACCGTTTGCTATATAAGGAAAAGCGTCTGCTAAAAGAGCAGCCATTGCATCTAAACCAGCGTTAGGAATCGTTCCCATATCAAACCCTCAAAACTTTCAATTGTTTTCTTTTCCAAGGTTCGCAGTTCTCGAGGAGATTAGTTTCAGTCCCGTCTTCATTGAGCCTGAAATGTTCGAGGATCATCAACCCCCGCCATGACTTAAACTCCCATTCTTGTCTTTGAGTAGTGCCTATCTGATCACTCAATGAACATCAGCCTGCCTGAATTCTATAGAATAAGTCCAAATCCCAGACCCTTCTTTTACTTCCCAAATTTCTGATATCTGGTAAACATAACAGTTAGAATAATTCGTGCCATTAATCGTAAGTGTTGAAAAATCTTCAAGAATAAGAGCTTCTACGTCTGCAAGTTCAGAATCGCTATCAGCATAGCACTGAAATATTTTTGGAAACTGGATAACTTTTGAAGACCTGGCGACATGAGTGTTTTCTGAAAGCAGCTCCGTTTCTTTAACGGCTCTCGTTAACATTTTCTTAGGGGTCTGCCAGTTTTTCAGCGAAACGCCAGCGAAAGTAACCGTGCTCAGAATATCCCCGCCCTGCGTCTATCATTTGCAATAGATGATTTTACAGCTGCAATTATCGCTTCAAGGTCACTGTCATTGCGTACCGAGATAGGACCTATTGAATACTTACTTCCTTCAACTACAGTAGAAGAGTTTGAAACGTTTGAAACACTCTGCAGGCCTGCACCTATACTGCCACTTATGGGACTCTTGACGTTTGAGAGAGCATTGGACAGAGGAGAAGCAAGACTACTAACATTCTTGATGCTCTCCATCATAGGGGTATAAAAAACACTATCCCAATCCGGCAGGGTTGAGAATGGGCCCTCTTCTGCCGGGGAGTGAGGAAGGAGGGAGCTAACCTTTTTAAGTGCGGAAGAGGCAGCATTATAAACGCTAGAGGCTGCACTTTTTATACCTGAAGATATCGAGCTTATAATTGAAGATCCTGCAGTTTTAGCTGTATTTTTTGCAGCTGAAACAGCGGAAGTAAGAGGGCTGGAGATATATTCTGAAAAATTCGGAAGCCTGGAAAGAGGGCCAGATTTTGCCGGACTGTGCGGCATATGGTTATCAATCCATGTAAGAAGTCCATTTATGGAGTTTTTCACAGATTGGATTTTACTGTCGACCCCATCTTTCAAAGAGTTGATTATTGCAGCTCCTGCACTTGAAAGATTAACCCCTGATAAATAACTTTTAATTGTGTTTATAGCCCCAGTAATCGCATTATACGGATTAGAAATGACAGCTTTAACCCCGTTGGTAAAAGTATTCCAAATATTTTGGCCGTGTGAACTTATATTCGTCCCAGATAAGAAACTCTTAATTGCATTGATAGCCGCTAAAATAGCATTATAGGGACCCTGTATGACAGCTTTCAGACCGCTTAAGAAAGTATTCCAGATCACTTGAGCTAACGGGCTAAAATTAGTACTAGATAAGAAACTTTTGATAGCATTAATCGCGGCTAAAATTGCATTGTATGGCCCCAGGATCACGGCTTTTACCCCAGCTAAAAACGTGTTCCAGATTGCTTGGCCAAGTGAACTAAAATTCGTTCCGGATAAGAAACTTTTAATTGCATTGATAGCCGCTAAAATAGCATTATAGGGACCCTGTATGACAGCTTTCAGACCGTTTAAGAAAGTATTCCAGATCGCTTGACCTTGAGAACTGATATTTATTCCGGATAAAAACGATTTTACTGTGTTTATAGCTCCTACAATTAAAACGTAGGGGCCTAAAAGTACAGCCGTTAAACCAATTATGAAAGTATTCCATATAATTGCAGCTACAGAACTAAGATTAATTCCTGAAAGATAGTTTTTGATTGCATTCATCTTTTCAGTAATAGCTGCTAAGACTCCCTGGAATGCAGTAGATGCAATATTTTTAATATCGTTAAAAACACCAGAAAGCTTATCCTTCGCTTCTGAAAATGCCGGACCTATTTTAGAAGTTGCTTGTTTGAGATCGTCCCATTGCTTACTAATAAACTGTACGGCAGCTGCAGCCTTTCCTTGAATATCAAACCAGTTGTTTTTCCAAGCGAGAGCAAAAGCACCCAATGCTACTGCAACAAGCCCGATGGGAGAGATGAGAGCGCCGAGGAGTTCTATCAAAATCGGAATTACTGTATAAATAATTACACCAAATCCCGCACTAAGCGCAGGAAGTAACGTTCCAGAAATAAAACTTATTGCTCCTGCAAGTGCTCCCCCTGATCCAAAGGCGGCTGCTAAAGTTCCGATGGCTGAGACAATGGATCCCGCTACAATCAGGATAGGTCCGAGAGCAGCTAAAAACGCAACGAAAGCAATTATACCTACCTTAATAGGTTGGGGGAGTTTGTTAAAAGCTTCTGCAACCGTACCTATAATATCTACTGCAACCTCAAGAGTTGGAATTAATGTATCAGTGACCAACGGAACGATTGTGTCTTGAATAATTGGTAAGAACTTTTCTCCCATTTCCACAGCTGCCGCCTGAAGATCTGCATTAATTCCATCTAGGCTTGCTGCTGCTGTCTCACTCATTTTTGCGTATGCTCGATCTGTAGCACCGGCTGAGTTTTCCATCTCCTTCAGTGCATTATTGAAGATTCCGGCTCCCTGGCCAGTCAGATTCAAAATTGCATTACCGGCTTCGATTGACCCGAACATATCACTTAGTCTGCCGTTAGCGTCATCGAATTTCAGTCCCATCATTTCAAGGGCCTGTTGTGCTGTACCTCCTTCTCGCTGGAAATCTTTAAACGATTTTCCAGATAGTGCTTCAAACTCTTTTGCAAGTCCTGACGTAGGATCAGCTAATTCATATATTTTCTTTTGCAGTTCTTCAGCTTGTGGACTGGTTTTTGTAAATCCGTCACCTAATAGCTGAATGGCCTGTTGTAGGGTTCCTCCTTCGGCTATAAATTGGGGGAATGACTTGCCAGCAATTTCCTTGAATGTTTCTGAAGCTCCTGTTCCTTCCTTTGAGAGTTCTACAAGAAGCTGGCGAAGTTGGGCTGTGGCTACCGTTGTTGGAGTACCCTGGGCTGTCATTGCTGCGAGAGCTGCAGTTATATCTGAAAAACTAACTTTTAAAGAAGCGGCAGTTGGTACTACTTCATAAAGACTTGCCCTCAACTCATCATATGACATTTTACCGACGTTGATACCTGTGAAGAGAATATCACTTGCATCTGCCGCCTTTAGGTTTTCTTGCCCATACGCATTCGTAATAGATGTAAGAGTATCGACAGCAGTACCTACATCAGAAGCAGCACCAACGGCTCCTTTTTGTGCAATTTCAAGAAAAGAAAAGACGTTATTTTCAGGAACACCGGAACCAATTGCGTCATAAAGAGCTGGGATTACTTGGTCTGTTGTGACATGCATGTCTTTAGAAAAATTTAGCACGTCTTGACTCATTTTTCCCATACTTTCAGCCGAGGCATCTGGCAGCAGCGTGTATACCTGTGTTATGCCCTTCTGAAAATCAACTGCTTCTTTTGAGACTACACCTATACCAGCACCTGCAGCAAGGATAGGAGCTGTTATGCCTGCAGTCATCCCCGTACCTACAGAAGAAAGAGAGGACCCTATCGAGGTCATTTTAGAGCCAAAATTATCAATATCGGACTGAACCTGCTGGAAAACTCCGCTGAGCTTACTCATATCTCCAATTATACTTACTATGAGTTCTCCAGCTGACATTTTTACCTCGAAACTACCCAAGCACCGTCTTTCATTTGTCCATCGGGATGTGCTTTTTTAAATTCTTCATTCCCTTTTGGTTTCTTGTCGTCACCATTCAAGAGCTGCCCTAAAACTCCCCAATGTACCTGAGCTTCAGTTTGTCTTACTTCCCAGCCAAATTGGTAATAAAGTCTCCATTGATCCAGGCTCATTTCATCGAGGAGGTAAGAGGGAGTAGCCCAAGAGTACATCATTCCAAGCTGAGAAACCAATTCCCAGATAGTCAGTTTTTTCCTTTGCCCCTCGACCCTTTGGACGCTGCACCTGTCATGCCTTCAAAGACATACTGGACAAACTCCATGAGCAGCTTGATATCAACGTTATCCAGTAGCCAATCCTTTGTTATTATCGAGCTTGACCGCTTGCATACAAGCTCAACAACTTCAAGAATAGAATCAATCAAGGCAGGATCAAAACTATCCTGAGTCATTGACACAAGGGACTCTACGCTGTACTTTTTTGAAAAATCAATGAATTTGAGGGAGGCCCTTGCAGGAACTATTGTGACATCGATCTCTTCACCTCCAATCTTTGCAATTCGTTTAGGAGGCGAGAGAACATCAAAATCTTTCATCAGGGCGTCACTCATGCAGTCGCCCCCTGCTCATCTACAATCTTAAACAATTGGTCACCTGCAGTTCTTGTAGCATCACAGACACCGACGAGTTTGATTTCTGGCATCATTGGTTCGTCGCCATCATCGGCTGGAAATTCGAGTTTGATGCCGCCTTCAGAGGTTGCTGCATAGACGGTGATCTCAAATTTCTTGCCGGCAGAATTGGTATTAGTAAGCCTGACAACCCGAGGACTGATTGTGTTTTTCCCGCCTGATGAAAACTCTCTAGAGGCAGATGGAGTGTATGAATAATCAACAAGCACACCCTCACCGGAGCTGATCACGGTTGAAGCTGCAATCCTTGCAATACAAGAATACCCCTCCTCGTCCTGGAAAATGATATAATCAGTTCCACGAACAGCCGCATTGCTCGAAGCATCAGTTACAACTATGGTTGAAACCTCTGTACCATCTCCATTTTTATGATCAAGTCTTACGGCTGTTGTGCCCGTTAGTGTATGAGCTTCGTTATTAACTGAAACAGGTGTAGCTGCAACCGTCCCGTAAGTGTCAACCCCTCCACGAATTGTATTCAAGTTCGCAAAGTTTATTTCCATCATTTTGAAAGAGACGGCAGCTTCATGATTCTTGATTCCTATTTGTTTCTTCGGTGCATTATCAGGAACCAGATATACAACTTCAAATGTTTCGTCAAAGATCACGTCCTGCGCTGCTCCGAGATTTAGCAATGTTCCTACGGTCTCGCCTACTTCTATTTTGGCAGACCCGAATCTTATTTGGTTCGAATCCTGTACGGTTGTTTGATATGTTGACATATTTTACCTCAATGTCTGTAAATTACCTTGAAGTCGTATGGGATGTGGTAAATCCCCGTTTCATCCGGAGATAAATCATAAGAAGAAATTGGAAAAATACCCTCAATGTTAACACTGTTAACTATACCGGCATAACCATCCAGGGCATGTTCAACGGCTAATTTTAGATTTTTACATTCCATTACATCTTCAGCCCAGCAATCGACCTGCAACCTGGCTGGCCTGGCCACTCTTTTGTATGGATCTGAAGGGAATGAATAAGAAATTGCAGGGAAAATACAGTCAAGGGGAAGTTGAATTGGAAATATCCTGGTCCCAACTGTGCCATAAACTACAGTATCTGCAAGTAGAATAGACCTTATAGCCTCGTCAATAAGAGCCATCAACGATACCTCGCAAGAGCATTGGCAATGTAAGCCTCGACGGTTGCATTGATCTTGTCTTTATTTTCATCAAGAGCAGGTCTAAGGTATGGCTGTGCTGCTTGGTGAAATTTCCTTCCCCGTTTATCAGGTCCAGTATATCCGAATTCTACTCTCGCAGCGTATTTTATATCAGTTCCTACCTGACTTTCTGCTCTTGTAGGGGATCTTACGGTTTTTATTTCTCGAATACTGCGCCTGAGGGTTCCGGTCTTCACTACTACTCGCATCTTTGCGTCTCTCTCGACGACTGCAGCTCCCTGAGAAACTGCTTTTGAGAGG
>CAZUGK010000166.1:0-7789 GCA_964619815.1 uncultured Clostridiaceae bacterium
CGTCTGTTGCATATTGGTACCAGACATTGCCGACTGTTAAGTTACCCGAGCTTCCTACCAGGGATTATTTAGAAATAATATAATGGATGGGGACTGATTTTAAAATTTATTAAAATCAGTCCTTTTTGTTGTGAAGCTTAAATACGTAGATAATTAGGTGGCGAAAGATACGTCAGGTATCCGAGCTCATCAAACAGTTGTAGTTTTCTCGCATCATCCAGGTTTTCACTTTCCAACACCACCAGAACCTTCAACGTGTCACCCTCTTTCACCTTATTCAGCCGGCTTATAATTTCGTCAAACCACAGTCGGCTGCTTTTCTGACCGATGGGAGGATTCTCCCAGCATATCCCGTCAATAATTCCTGAAGTAAACTGGATAAGTCTTTCCACAGCATTGTTTTGAATAATAATGTGCTCCGGGTATCTGCTCCTTAACTTTTCCAAAAAAAGAACACTCTCATCGATCAGCAAGCTGCCATACTCCTTGACCACATTGTGGTTTTCAACATTTCCGATGGTATCCAGAAATATCCCATCATAGCCGAGGCCCTCCATCAACCTTCCGGCTTCGTGCATCAGCATATCCTGCCAACGTTTGGACCGGATGTCAACAAGGTAATTACCGAAAATGCTGTTTATTTCCGCTTTACCGTTGCACTTGATCAAGTCTTCCTCTTTCAGATACCTGAACCGGTAATCCGAGGGATTGATCTCAATTATGCTCATGTACCCAATGCACAGACATTTCCCTGCTTGAATAATTTTTACTTCTTCGGGTGAATGTCCTTTGGGCTCAATAATGGCCACATCATATTTCGCTATTTTTTCTTCCATTCCAGTCCCATAATAGATGGTAAAATTTTGGGCTTTCAGGAATTTCACTCTTCTATCCATTATCTACCCAACACCTCTGTTCTTATATAGCAGGTTTGACATGCATTGCCATGCTCACTGCACTTTATTCCTTTATCTTCATAATCCCAGCAGTTTACATTTTCTTTCATATAGACAGGACAGTCCATGCATATTTCCAATGTACTGCAGCGCATATCCCAGCAATAGCCGAGGCTTCGCTCCTTGCTCGGATTGTTGTGCCTTTTTTTCGTGATCCAGCTGTTCAAAGCAGCTACACAATCTCTGTCCAACTGGGTATCGCAAGACATTTCCAGGCTTTTAAGAGCATCATTAAAAGAGACTGGATCTCTTCCCTCCCTACCGTTGATTTTTGCCAGAAAGAACTGAACTACGGCGATAATTCGCGCACCCAGCGGAATATCATTTCCCTTTAGACCCGTTGGATATCCCAGTCCATCCATTCTCTCATGGTGGTATCTTACATAATCCGCAACCCGTTTACTGCCCAGAGAAGCCTCAATAATTCTTGCACCAGCCTCGGCATGAAATTTCATTGCCTCATACTCGATATCCGAGTACTTTCCTGTTTTAAAGAATATGTCATTTGACAGGCCCAGGACACCAATGTTACTCAGATATGCAGCCAGATAAATATCCTTTTTTTCTTCTCCCGGGAGTCCAAGCTCATCCGCAATTATATAAGAAAATCTTGCCATAAGTTCCGAATATCCTACAGTATAAGGCTGAATATTATCAATCAGCTGTATCAGCCCCTGAAGAGTACCCTGAAACGACTCCGACAGGCTTTTTATAATATTCTGCACACCGAAAATCTCTTGAAATTTATTTTTTGCATATTGAACCCCTTTCATTTTTGCAACATCAAAATTCTGGCTGGTATTTCCCTCCCTAAAAAGTAATACCATGGTTCCGGTTTCTTCGTTGTTTTCTACTTTTAAAAAGACAACGGATTCTATTTGATGAATCGTAAAGTACGGAGGAAGTTTGTAATAGTTCGGCTGCTTTTTACTAATCTGAACAATATCGTTCTGATCTGACAGTGCAAACATGCTTTTAATACCTTCATCATCCTTGACAATATCTGCCTGAAATTCTGCTGGAAGACTTACAAAGCAGAATGGCTTCAAGAGCTCTTCTTCTTTCTTTATAAAAAAGCCAGAATCCGCCCCTGTCTTTTTTATACACAAACCGATCAATGCGTATAGCAATCCGTCCTCAGTACCAAGCGTGTTTACAACCCTGTCTACTGCGCTGTCGGAAGCAACTACCGTTTTTATCTTACTCTTAATCGCATCCGTTTCCGACATTACATCAAAGACTACACCTGCCATTTTGGAAAAATGGTCCAGCTTGAGCCTTATCTTTTTTTGCAACTTTTTTACAGGAAAAATCCGAACCATTGCATTTTTGTTCTCAAAGGGTATGACGAGCAGCGGTACTTTCCCATCGGAAATAATGCTTGTTTTGCCGGGAATATCCTGATTGGGAACGGATACGGGCTGAATATACTGTTCCTTTTTATAGGGAACCAAACCGCTGTAGCTGGGCCCAACCTCATTGAGGTCTTCCCTGGAGTAGCGAACCCCCTTTAAAACATAAGCCTCGCTCTTTGGATCATATAAATAAAATCCATAGCTCTGTGCTTCAAAGCTTCTGCACACAATATCCAGGCACTGGTCAATAAATTTGTCACGGTTGGTTGAAAGCTTAGCAGCATTGAGAATATCAAAGGATATCTTCTGTAATTCCTTTTCATATTTTGATTTTTTATAAACCCTATTCAACAGAATTGTCAGCAGGATCAATAGAACCATTCCGCCAACCAGGCTGCCGATGATCAAAAACCGTCCTACTCTTATGCTTTCCGGAAACAGGGAAACCCCATCCCAAAAGCCTTTTTTAGCTACTTCAATCCACTTTTCCATCTTTTTTTATCTCCTGTATGTCTGTTTTATCCTGCTGCATCTGAATGGCGACTAATTGTGCCAGCTCTCTAACCTTATCATCCAGTGTACTGATCTGTACCGCCTGACGCAATACAATGTACAAAAGCACAAGGCTGGAAAATAAGAACAACAGAGAAGGCGGATAGGATATCCCTATGAGTCTGGCAGCTTTATCCAACAAATCCGGTATGGCTGCCAGAACCAATACTAAAAATACTGCTGACAACCAGTGGATGGTATTTTTTTCATTAATCTTCCGTTTAACCAGCAAATGTACAACAACTATTGTATATAATACCGCACATAGGATCAAAAATAACTTAGCAATCAGTCCCATATGAATCACATCCTTCTTTAACTATTTTTTCTCTCAGTATGCCTATTATTATTGACAGTGAGACCTTAATCATATAATAAATCGGTTTTAGTCCACTGTGCATGCTAACTCCATCCGACCTGTCACGCATTCCTACCGGTACTTCGTCCAGCTTGAAACCGAACCGGAGAGTTTTTATCAGCACATCCGCATCCGGAAAGTCGTTTGGAAATCTACCCATACGGGAGTAATATGAAAACAATCTTTTTGACATTCCTTTATATCCTGATGTAGGATCAGTCAATTTCTTTTTTCCAAGCAAACGGATAATGTACTTAAAGAATCCGACGGCAATCTTTTTTGTAAAGCCGAAGCGCATCTGCTCTACTCCGCTTAAAAACCGGGAACCGATTACAAGGTCAACCCCGCCTGCACGTAATCTGTCCAATAGGGTCTTCACGTATTCCACATCATGCTGCCCGTCCGAATCCAGTTGTATAATATACTGGTACCCATTTACTGCCGCATACTTAAAGCCGGTTTGAAGTGCAGCTCCATAGCCCAGATTAAACGGATGGGAAACAACCTTTACATCAAGGCCACACAGTTGACTCAGCGTCCCATCGGTCGAACCGTCATTTACTACCAGAATGTCGATATCAAAATCCATCTGGAGTAATGAGGTTAAAACCCCTCTTATATTCCGTGCCTCATTATAACACGGCATGATCACAATAGCATCTCTCATGGTAACCTCCCATTTACGCATAGCGCGTTCTATCTCTACTCTACATCGTTACAGTATTTTTTGTATAATTTTAAACTTCAGCAGAATGGCCGCATAAACAGCCAAATAAGCCAGAGTGCATGCAACAGCCAATAAAAGGGTATTGATTGTATCCACCGGTAATGCCAAATGCATTCCCAGCAGCCTCTTCACCAATACGCCAAAAACCGCCGCCAGAATATTGCTTCCGGCAATGAGTAAAGGTATGCCCGGCTCTCTCATGACAATTTGTCTTTTCATTTCGCCTTCTCCCAGAGAAAACAATATCAGTAAATTGGCCAGCCACCCCAGCATTGCACCTCCACCGATAGCCCATAGCCCAAGATAGGGATATGCAGCAATGTCAAAGGTTATATTTAATACAGAGGATATCAGGTAAGATAAAAAAACCTTTTCCATTTTCCCATTCACCAGATATACCCTCAGCAGCAGGTAGGACAGGCTTTGAAAGATAATAGACAACGAGTAGCCGGCCATAATTTGTGACGTCAGCCGAAGGGACTCCTGCCCGAAAGCACCCCGTAAAAACACCAGACTTAAGACCTCTCGCCGGAGTATAAACATCAAAACAGCCACGGGAGTAATAAACACTAGCAACGTTATCCAGGCATGGTGCAATTTATTGTACAGTTCTTTATGGTTTTGAACGGCCGCATTTTTTGAAAGCTCAGGTAAAATAACCACCAGCAAAGCCGAAATGAACACCCATAATGGGAACTGTGCCAGCCTGTAGGAATAATTCAATGCTGAAATACCTCCTGGACATATTTTATTTGCCACAAGCCGCTCAAAATAGAGAACGCTTTGATACAATGCAAAAATGATTACAACATAAGCCGTCTGAGTTGCCAGCTTTTTCAGCTGCTTCATCTGGCGGTTGTTTTCTGCCAGAATGGCTCGAACGGAAAGCTTATTGCGGAAAGCTCCGGCAGTATGGAACAAATAAACTGCCATTAGCAGTGATGCAAGCGAAATTGCCGCCGCAATCAGGATTATTCCTTGATCTGCTGGTACCTTTAAAGCCATGCAAAACACGACTGCTAACAGGATAAATGCATTAAAAACCAAAGGAGCTATAGCCGTCGCTGTAAACCTGTTGCTAGCATTCAAATAGGCAATACAGATATACGCCACAGGGATAATGTATAAAATGGGTATCAGTATCTTTAGCAGTGTCAGTGACAGTGCCTTGTCAATATGGTCTCCCTCGCTGATAATTCCTATAAGGCTATAGTTTTTCCCAAACAATAAAAGCAAGGACACCACAAACGCCGCAATTACTGCTACAAGCCCCGCTATGTAAGCAATTCCCAGTACCTCCCTTTTCCTTTGGCTGGAAAGAAGGGCTACAAAAATCGGCACAAGCACAAGGGAGGCTGTTTGCCCAAGAATATTAAAGCCAATGGCATCCGGAAGAAAAAAGGCTGCAAACAACGCATCCCCATTTCCTGTGGTACCCAAATAGCTTGCGAGCAGTGTATCCTTCAGAAAGGACACCAACGCAAGTGTTATATTTAAAACAATCAGTACCATTAGCCCCTTATTGATAATTTTTTTATCTGCTTGCACATTCATCATCGATACCATCTCCAACTCCAAAACTCTCAGGATTGCTGAATGTAAAGTTTTTCAGTAGTTTTTCCAGCTTGCGTTCAGTACCCTTGATTCCATAATTATGAATTAATTTTATATACAGCGGCGCTTTTTGCTTTGGCTGTTCGCTATCTATCTCCCAGGGATGGATATAGACAAAGCAGTCTCTTTGCTTCAAGGTTTTCTTCAAGCAGTGGTGAATGAAGCAATACGGCAGAACCCTGAAGTAAAAGCCTCCGCAAAATGGAATCCGAAGGGGGCCGAGTTTGCATACCGGTACAGGAAACTCCAATACGCTGCTCTGCTTTTGATTCACCCGCGGATAAAAAGGTTCCAGCGGTGCTCCGCCGACGCCCGATAAAGGCGTTCGAAACGGCTGAAGACTGGAATCAACCTGTATTCCCTCTTCCATCAGCACCTCATGTAAATACTCCGACCGTTTGTCATAGGTCCAGGACGGAGCTCTGAAAAACCTGACCTTTGCACCTGTAATGTTTTCCAATTGCCGAAGAGACATTTGCAGATCCAAGGTCAACTCTTCTCTGGTCAACTCATACAATTTATCATGCCAGTAGCCATGGGATGCAATGACATGACCCCGATCGGCTATCTCTTTGACAAGTGCCGAATGTCTTTCAGCAATATACCCCAAAACAAAGAATATAGCTTTCACCTGATATTTTAATAAAATGTCCAGAAGTCTTTTTGTATTTTTTTCGATTCTGCTTTCACACGCATCCCAGGACTCTCTGGGTATGGCATAATCATGAGCATTATACCAGTCTTCAAGATCAATTGTCATAAAAAGTTTCATACCTAGCCTACCTCTTAAAGAAAAATTTCCACATGGCCGGATCCAGCGAATACTTGATACAAGCTGCCATAAATCCTGCTAATGGCATGGGGTCGGTCCAGGATAGTATGTCATCATGCACTTTATATGCTGCTCCTCCAAAGAGCGGAGGTTTCATTTCAAGTCTGTCTTTACTTGTCAGAAAATGCAGGATATCTCCTGGAAGCAGCCATCGACAATACACTCCCTCATTATATTCATCCGAAAAAACGGGATCTATCCCTTTTCCAATCATGTAAAGATAATAGGGAAAGTCTACTCCGCAGTATACCGCCAGCTCCAGAGAGTTCCAGAACCTTGGGTTGATCTCCATAAAAATATAGTTTCCGGTAGCTTCATCCAGCATAAACTCTACCTCTGCAATACCGGTCCATCCCACCTCACCCAACATTTGAGCACATTTGGAAACCAACTGTGGAAGTTTGATGCTTTGCTGCACAGTGCTGGGACCCATTTCAACAGGAAAATGCCGTATTTCCCTTTGTGCAAAGGACCCCTTTAGTTCGCTTTGAAAATCAAAAATCAGGCAAACATCAAACCTAGGTCCTGTCGGAACCTTTTGCTGCAGCATGGGGTGCGGAAATGCCAAGTTTATCTCCTGATATGCTGTCACTAGCTCCTCCATGTTGTTCACCGCCCGTATACCCCTGGAGCCTGATCCCTTTCTCGCCTTCACAATGGCCGGAAATCCAACCTTTTGTGCACAGGCTTCCAAGGCATGTTCATTTTCTGGAAGTATGGTAATGGGGCAGCATAGACCAGTTTTTTCCGCAAGTTTTACTGCCTCCCATTTGTCAGCGGCCATTTCATACAGATCGGCAGCAGGTACGGTAAAGCTTACTTTTCTGGCCAAATAATCCTTTTGACTGACCACCAGTGCCATTGCAGCATCATCCATTGGAAACATGACATCAATCCCATACTGATCAATGGTTCTGTCCAGCCACTCCAGAAAATCATCCGGTCTTTTTACCGGAGAAGGGTATACTAGATTTTTGGTACAGTACTTGGAAAATCCGGAGATATTCATCAAGGTTTCTTCGGCGGCAAAGGTTTCAATATTCTTTTTTCCAAGTGAGCGGACTGCTGAAAGCGTTTTTCTCAGTTGCCCGTTGGTCAGTAGAACCCTGTCTTTCATATCAATCTTTCTGTGGTGTTGCCACAACCTCCTGGCTTACTCTATATATTTTAAAATCATTGTCTTCATAATAAATACTGACCCCGCTGTGGGTTGAAGCATATGCCTCGGCCAGCATCCATAGATGCCCCTCCATGACAGCCCTATTGTCACCATCCTGATAAAACTGCATGAACGGATCATCATTCAGCGGCTCAATTTCCTTTTCACCGTATTCCAGAGTAATCGGTTTGTCATAAATAATCGGCTTCTTTTCAACAAAGATAAATACAGTATCG
>CAZUGK010000167.1:0-7749 GCA_964619815.1 uncultured Clostridiaceae bacterium
CATACAATGAAAAAACTCCTTACCGTGTGGCTGTAAAATCATCTTACCGCGCACACACTTTGCGCCACCTGTCCGGTCGGTGGGGGCCACCCTTCCGGTCTGACGGGAACCAGCATTCCGGCATAAGGGAGCCACATATACGAATTATCCTTTATACTGTATTTACGCATCTCAAACGCTACTATGGAGGTAAGAAAGCATGACAAACCAAAGTACTATTGATAAATTAATCGAAATGCGATTGACTGCTATGTCAGATGCATTCCGCAATCAGATGAATGACCCTAAAATGAAGGATGTTCCTTTTGAAGACCGCTTCGGTATGCTGGTAGATATCGAATATTCCAGTAGGAAAAGCAACCGTTTAAAACGTCTTATCCGGAACGCTGAACTGGATCAGTCCGGTGCCAGCATCATAGAGATTGACTATACCTCAGGCCGAAAGCTGAATAGGTCCTTAATTACAAGGCTTGCCTCATGTGAATATGTCACAGAGTATCGAAATATCTTCATTACCGGTGCCACTGGAAGTGGTAAAACATATATAGCCTGTGCCTTTGGCATGAAGGCATGCAAGCAGTATTACACCGTTAAGTATGTTCGTCTTCCGGAACTCCTGCTGGATCTGGAAGTTGCCCGTAATGAAGGGACATTCCAGAAGGTGTTGGCTAAATATACCAAACCTCTTCTGCTCATCATCGATGAGTGGTTGCTAATGAAACTGATGGAGACTGAATGCAAGGATCTCTTTGAGTTGATCCACAAACGCAGAAAGAAATCATCCACTATCTTCTGTTCCCAGTTTCGTCATGAAGGTTGGTACGAACGGCTCGGTGGTGATGATAATCCATTAGCTGATGCTATTCTCGACCGCATCGTCCATGATGCATACAAAATCAATATCGAATACATTGACCCGTCCAAAGATATGTCAATGCGTGAGGTATTTGGATTAGATAAATCACAAAGCGAATAACTATATTAAAGCAGGTGGCTCCCCGGTTCCGGACAGGTGGCTCCCGCCACACCGGAATCGCGGCTCCGCCGCAACGGAATATTCAATATCGAGATTCTTTTATTAGCCAATGCAGAACACTTGTTCTGGAAATATATATCAGATATAATATTAATTATAAGGCTGAAGAAAATCATACGTATAAGAAAGTTATGGGCTAACAATTAATAGATAATTTGAGATTTCTAGAGTGCTGGAGGTGTTATAAGGTGGCAAAGAAACCCGTAAAAGAAACAATTCACGCCAAAGGTATGGATATTGCTATCTATACTGAAGATTTTCAAAATGAATTTATTTCACTTACCGATATTGCTCGATTCAAAAGCGATGAACCATTTATTGTAATCAACAACTGGATGCGTGGGAAAGACACAATTGAATTTTTAGGATTATGGGAGCAATTACATAATCCTAACTTTAAACCTATCGAATTCGATAGGTTTAGAAAAGAAGCCGGATATAATGCTTTTACGTTATCTCCGCAGAAATGGATAGAAAATACAAATGCCATTGGCATTGTCTCCAAGTCAGGCCGTTATGGCGGTACCTTTGCTCATTCTGATATTGCTTTTGAATTTGCTTCTTGGATTTCGGCGGAGTTTAAGCTCTATATAATCAAAGATTATAAAAGGCTAAAAAATGATGAAAGCAGTCGGCTTTCCTTGGGATGGAATCTCAATCGTGAGATTTCAAAACTGAATTACAGAATTCATACTGATGCTATCAAAGAAAACTTAATTCCATCGGAACTGACACAATATCAAATATCCATAACCTATGCCAGTGAGGCTGATGTACTTAATGTCGCACTGTTTGGCATAACTGCTAAGCAGTGGCGCGAAAAAAATTCAGATAAAAATGGAAACATCAGAGATTTTGCTACCTTAAATCAATTACTGGTGTTGGCTAATATGGAAAGCTATAATGCGATTTTAATTGAACAGGGTAAATCGCAACCTGAGAGGCTACAACTTTTGAATAAACTAGCTATCCGTCAACTTGAGGCGATACAGAAAATAAATGTGGATACCATTAAACGGCTTGAAGGCAAATGAAATAAAATCAGATTGAAATATTTTTCATTATATAATGAGAACTTCGGCGCGTGGGAGGTAGAGTCTATGATTTACTATACTGCGGATCAACATTTTGGACATTCAAATATAATACGATTTTGTGATCGCCCTTTTACGGATGTAACAGAAATGGATGAAACGTTAATAAAGAATTGGAACATTGTTGTTTCCGATGATGATATCGTATATATTCTTGGTGACTTGGTATTCCGAAGTGAAAAAGCTGCAAGCCATTATATTGACAGATTAAAAGGAACAAAGCATTTGATTCTTGGTAACCACGATCACAAATGGATCAAGAACTGTAATTTACAAAAGCATTTTGAATCTGTTTCTTACTATCTCGAAATAAAAGACGGCGAAAGAAGAATTGCACTTTGCCATTATCCCATGCTCTCGTGGGGTGGGGCAGCACGGGGAGCTATACATATCCATGCTCATATACATAACAAGAAGGACGGACTGACATTTGAAGCATTGAAGCAGATGGATAATGCATTGAATGCGGGTGTAGAGATTAATGGCTACAGACCAGTTACTTTGGATGCGTTGATTTTGAATAATAGAGAGTTTAAGGATAGCTGAGAAGGAGGAGGACAAGATGAAGAACAAAACAAGAAGCAATAAAGGTGAGATCACATCGGTTCATCTTCATTTGGAACTGAAAGGAGAATACCTGACGGAATACCAGAAGAGAATGCTTAAGAGATACGGAGAATCTTCTACAGGAGAGTCTATATGCAGAGATATTCTTATACCATCCGATTTGCCGCTGCATAACCTGCACTATGCAATACAAAAACTATATGGTTGGCAAAATTCACATTTACGCAGTTTTCATCTGCCGGAACAAGTATATCAAAAACTGACCGGTGACACTGTTAAAGGCTGGTTGGATTTAGTGGGAATTTTATTTCAGCCTCCATCCGAATCAGAGGAAGATATTTTCTGGGATGATGATTATGAAAAAGGCAGTATAAGCGCATGGCTTAAAAAGAAATACACTGGGCCATATTTTTACGGTGGGGAATTGGAGCATCCGGAAATTGCTAAAAGAGATGTGCAGCAGCTCATGGATAGATTTAAGATGCTTGATGTTAGAGAACCATTTAAAGACTACATGGCCTGGACTAAAAAGGCTGGGGATAAGGAAATTAGAACTTTACGCAAAGCTCCTTTGATTGAACTGACACTTGAAGAAATGAATTCATCTATAAGTATTGATAGCGGAACTGAAAATTTATTAGAGCGATTGGAAGTCAGCAAGATTTTAGCAGGCAAAGATGAACTGCTTGATGAAGAACGGTTGTTTCCGGTAGCAAAGGAAATTATTTATACGTATGATTTTGGGGATAATTGGACTATTGTCATAACTACGGGAGACAATTGCAGGGGACTGCTTGAAAGCGGGCTTGTTTCGCATGAAGAGATTGTCTATGCAAATAATATTGTATTGAATAAGCATATGCCGGTTTGTATTCATAAAGACGGAGTATTTTTACTTGATGATGTAGGCGGACTAAGCGGATTTGCTGATTTTTTAGGGACTGTTTATGAAAGTGACGACAAAGAGGAAAGTGATGAGCATCGCGCTTGGGCAAAGAGCCTTGGATGGAGTGAAAAAAAGATTGCTAATAAAAAGATATTGTAACATGATGATCGGTAAAAAAATTGTATAACTATGGAATTGTAATTTCACCACGAAGGGGAGATTTTGATAGATAAGACTAACCCGGAGAAGGCAGTTAAAGAATTGACCATACTGCTGATGTATTTGACAAGATTTAATGAACGGGGTCATTTTGGCTCAGATCTGGATATGGCATGGAAAGGATATGATTTTGACATAATTAATGAACTGGATGAGGAAGGTTATATCCGGCAGGGAAGCCATCGTTCCAAGTCCATAGCAATTACAGATGAGGGTATGAAATTATCTCGGAAATTATTGGCTAAATATGATATATTAGATTGGAAGTAGATACCAGCAGAAAAATGCCTATTGGATAAAAAATGAATCTAAAAGGAGTTGTCAGAATAGTGAGAGAGCTGATTGAACCTTCTGATGTTCAGTTGAAGGAGCTATATGAGGCTGCTGTTGATTTTAAGAAAGCAGAACCCTGGAAATTGTTGTATGACACTGATATTATCTGTGTTGAAAACCCAGCTGATGGTTCCATCGGTTATTGTTCAGTCATGGGAAAAGGCGGAGAGCATTTTGCGCTTGGAGTATATCTTGGAGATGCGGGCATCTCTGGTTTGTACAATATGATGGAAAATGCAGATGAAATACCTAGACATCAAATGCTTCACCAACAGGATTGCATTATGTGTTCCTTTGAAGACCGGGGGCAGCTGGAAAGCGAAGATAGAAACCAAATCAAAGCTTTGGGCTTGACGTTCAGGGGCAGTAATGCGTGGCCGATGTTCCGAAGATATGAGCCTGGCTATTACCCATGGTTTATAAATCAAGAAGAATGTACTTTTCTAACCCATGCATTAAGGCAAGTACTTATTGTAACAGCAGGTCTAATGTCAGGTGAGCTTAAGCTGGGCATGGAAAAAGGCAAAACCATTCTAAGATACTGCAGGGCGGCAGAAGATGAGTTGGAGTGGGAGAGTAAAGAGATAGATCTGCTGATCCCCCAAGCTGCATATCAGACTGTGAGAATCAATGACGATGTACTGATTCAGAAGATAAAAAAGGCAGGGCGTATGAGTAAGGTTTCCCTGCAGATCGATATATGTTATATGCCTTCGCCGGTACAGGAAAACAGAGGAGAACGGCCTTATTTTCCCAGAGCTTATATAATGGCAGAGTGCAATTCCAGGATGATAGCAGATTTTGAAATGTATGAGAGTATAGAAGATGATGTTAATGTTGTCTTAAACAAGCTTATCAGTGTGTGCCTTGATAAGGGCATACCCAAAGAAATACAAGTAAGAAGCGAGCGGATGACAGCAATACTCGGGGATTTCTGCCAAAAGACAGGAATAAAGCTGAAGCAAGTCAGACATCTTTCATATATAGATGAGATGATGGACGAAATGGCATATCGTGTTTAGATGAAGCTGTTTCAAAAGAATACCCTGCCGCCAAGGCCTCACCCTGCCCAAGCGACATCATTTTTGTCTACTCAAGGCACGTTGAGTGTATAATAATGATGACGAATAGTGGTTCTAAGGGCAAATGAAGCAGGTCGACCATTAGATGCTGAAGGGTACTTTTTTTGTTGCAGTAGATTGTTGTGAGCCATACAACTAAATAAAAAAAACGAAAAGGCATTGTCTATTACAAAAAAAGTCAGCGCCTTTTTTGTTTCTCCGAGAAAGGAGCTGAACCATGAAGAATGATGTAAAACCGGAAGAAAAAACAGGAGCCATAGAAAACGTTACTCCTACATAGCATTCCCTACCTCAGCTTGAAGATACCGCCCTCTGTGCCGGCTGTCCTTATTCCAGCGTCGGCTTTGTCTGCTGGAGTCATGACGGCTCCTGCATGAGAACCGACGTTGAGAAATTAGGCCGCCGGAGCAAAGGGAGGTGATGTATTGAACAGCATCATCAGTTGAGTGGGCGGCAAAAGGGCTCTGCGGGATGTGATCTATCAGCGTATGCCGAAAGAATTCGGAAGGTACATTGAGGTCTTTGGCGGCGGAGGCTGGGTGCTGTTCGGACGGTTTCTGTGTCATGGGGACGGTTCAAAACCACTGAAAAACACAAATAAAAAATGTAAAAAATACAAATATATACTACAGAAACTATCTAAAACATTTCATATATTTCAAAAAAAATAAAATAGTACTTGACTTGGAGTGAACTCCAAGTGATAGAGTGTTTGTAGACAAGATAGTGAGGAGAAATTAATGATTGGAGCAATTTGTATTCACGAGTTTCCAAGCATCTGATCACACTATTGTTCTAATAAGAAAAAAATAAATCAGACCACTAGGAGGTAAAAAATGGGAAAAGAATTAATTGTATATTTTTCAAGAAAAGGCAATAACATTGTAAATGGTTCTATCAAGAATTTATCAGTAGGTAATACAGAAGTAGCAGCGAAGATGATTCAGGAATTAACAGGTGCAGATATGTTCCAAATTGAACCTGTGATAGAGTATGCAACTGACTACTATGAATGTATACAGGAAGCTCGAAGGGATAAGAGAGAGAACGCCAGACCGGAATTTAAGAATGCCCCTAAAGAGATTAGTGAATACGACACAATCTATCTTGGTTACCCGAATTACTGGGGAACAATTCCAATGCATGTATGGACATTTCTCGAGAAATACGATTTTACAGGAAAAACAATAAAACCATTGTGTACTCATGAAGGCAGTGGATTGGGAAGCAGTGTAGGAGATATCCAAAAACTGTGTCCTGGTGCAAAAGTAGAAAAAGGAATTGCCATTCATGGTGCGGAGGTAAATAGAGCGAAAGGTACTATTGAAAAATGGGTTAGTCTATCATGACAATCACAATTATCCTATTGCTCGTATGCAATTAGAATTCATTCAAAAGCTGTTTATTGAGGATTATTTCATTTATAATAGTGCCAAAGGGCTTATATTTATTTTTACTTTTAGACATTGAATCAAAACTTATCATGAAAAATACATTTAAATATTGGGATTTTGAAAATCATTCATAATTTTGCGGATACTTGTCTTGCGTAAATAAAGCAAATGAAAAAGAAATTATTTCCGGAATAGGCGTCTGGAGCAAGGGTGATATCTGAAATGGTGGAACCATGAAAGAAGCTTATGAAATTGGAAAAAATGTATAGAGAGGAGAATAACACTATGACGATTGCTGAAGTCAGTAAGAAATATGATTTAACCGCAGATACGTTGCGTTACTATGAGCGGATTGGTATAATACCATCGGTAAACAGGAATAGTAGTGGTAATTGAGATTATACGGAGGAAGACTGCCGCTGGGTCCATTTTATCAAATGCATGAGGAGTGCAGGGCTTTCCATAGAAATTCTTATTGAATATGTATCTTTGTTCCAGCAGGGGAGAGAAACAACTGGTACCAGAAAGGAACTGTTGTTAGAGCAAAGAAAGCAGATTGTGGAGAAAATCGAAGAACTTCAGTATACATTGGCTTATCTGGACCAAAAGATAGATGGATATGAGGAGCATATGATGAAGTTCGAAGAGCAATTAAAAAAGATTTAAAAAAGTGCCAGGCCCGACGATGCCAGGGAAACCGCTGAAAAATTATAGCGATAGAATAAATATACCAAACAAAAAATAATTATACATTAAGGGGTTTAAGGAGGCTTAGCCCCTTTTGCATTTCCATAAAATGCTTCGGTTTCAACGCTCAATATGGTATAATAAAAGCATGTAAAGTATTGAAAATACGGAGGTTGAGCGTTGTGTTGGGAAAAAATAATCCACAAATTGATATATTTACTCATATGATATTTGAACGATTAATACCTAAAGACCATTTGCTTGTTTTGATAAATTCAATCATAGATTTTTCATTTGTTTACGATATAGTATAGGATAAATAAGTGATATAGGTAGAACTTCTGAAGATCCGGTAATGATGCTTAAAATCTGTCTACTGGAATTTCTATACACTCTTGATAAAAGAAATGAGAAGGTTCAATGAGCCATTTGCAGAACAGCAGCTGGAACA
>CAZUGK010000168.1:0-7644 GCA_964619815.1 uncultured Clostridiaceae bacterium
CCCCTGGCACACGGATTAGAAGTCCGTTGCTCTATCCAACTGAGCTACAGGCGCATGTTTGGAGCGGGTGAAGGGAATCGAACCCTCGCGATCAGCTTGGAAGGCTGAAGTTCTACCATTGAACTACACCCGCATGTCGTTGGCGATGCCTTATAAGTATCGCCGACATTTATAGATTATAACAAAATTTGTGATGCGTGTCAACAGATTTCAGACTTTATTGTTATGTAATTTATAGCAGATGGTGTATAGTTTTCACTGCAATTCTACATTATATACCGTTACTTATTCAAGCTTTTTCACAAATTTCTTTAGAGCATTTGCTCTGTGGCTTATTTTGTTTTTTTCTGATGAATCTATCTCAGCCATAGTTTTATTATACCCGTCAATTATAAAGAGCGGATCATATCCAAAACCATGCTCGCCTTTTTCAACATAACCTATTTTACCATAAACATATCCTTCTGCTGTTATCTCTTTTCCGTCGGGAAAAACTGCGGCAATTGCCGAGCAGAACCTTGCGCCTCTCTCGTCATCCGGTATGTCCTGCATCGCTTTTTTCAACTTTTCATTGTTTTTTGCATCCTTATCCGCTCCCGTTGCCCCCGAATACCTGGCGGACTTAACTCCAGGCTGCCCATTCAGAGCTTTAACCTCGAGACCGGAGTCATCAGCTATTGCAGCCTCTCCGGTCAAACGGCAGACTTCTCTTGCCTTTATAAGGGCGTTTTCTACGAAGGTATCTCCGTTTTCCTCTATCTCTATATCCAAGCATACATCAGCCAGGGATTTTATCTCTATGCCTTTGACCTTAAGTATCTCCCTTATTTCCTCAAGCTTATGGCCGTTATTTGTTGCTGCTATCATGTTCATTACTCATACCTACCTTACCGGCAATTTCACCAAGGACTTGCTTCTGTACTTCAATCAGGTCCATTATGCCTTTTTCGCCAAGCTCCATCAATTCCTGAAGCTGTGCTTTGCTGAAAGGGCTCTCTTCCCCGGTACCCTGGATTTCTATGAATTCTCCCCTATCTGTCATTACAAGGTTCATATCAACCTGGCAGGTTGAATCCTCCGCATAGTTCAAATCCAATATTGCTTCTCCACCCCTTATACCAACACTTACCGCAGCGATAAAGCCGTTTAGCGGTATTACTTTGAGCTTTTCAGCCTGGACCAGTTTATTCAGCGCATCAACAAGTGCTACAAAAGCACCGGTGATGGATGCTGTCCTGGTACCTCCATCCGCTTGTATAACGTCACAGTCTATATATACAGTCATCTCACCCAGCTTCTCAAGATCTACTATTGAGCGGAGTGCCCGGCCTATCAACCTTTGTATCTCCATTGTCCTTCCATCGATCTTGCCCCTTGCCGACTCTCTGGGCTTCCTCACTTCTGTTGATCTTGGAAGCATACCGTATTCGCTTGTAACCCAGCCCTTGCCTGTTCCTTTTACAAAAGGAGGCACCTTCTCATCTACTGAAGCAGTGCATATTACTTTGGTATCACCCATTTCAATAAGCACTGAGCCCTCTGCATGTTTTATGTAATTTCTTGTTATCTTTACAGGCCTGATCTGATTTTTGTTTCTTCCGTCTATCCTCTGCATCTGTCTTTCCTTCCCTTCATTATAACTAAAGCCATGCTTTAGAGTACATTTACATATGTTGCGAAAAATCCGGAATACAAATTTTCAACATAAAAATATAGTTCTAGTATAATAGTATTCCTAAAGAACAATCCATTTATTTTGCCCTTTCTTCCCAAAATATCCTAAAAGCATATAGCTTGTCAACCTTTTTATTTTTAATTAATCCACTTTAAAAATTAAAGTGGATTAATTATATTTTATATGTATGCTTATTCGTAGAAATTAACGAAAACCGGAACATCAATATAATTATCTGCACCTATGCCGTCTGTGTTTTCTACAATTTTGCCATTTACAAATATTTTTGCCCTTGAAACCTCCGGGAATTCCTTCAGGGTAAGTGTAACTGCCTTTAACATTGCATTCTCTGCTGCTTTGTCACCCTGCTTAGCCAATATCTGCTCTGAGAAATTCACGTAAGCCATGCCATCCTTTACCTGAACTCCAAGCAGCTGTGTCCCTTCCGGGAAAGAGCTGACCAAGCTGCTTCCGTCTGTTGGCCCCTCCAGGAGTGCGCTGATTGCAGCCTCTGCACTGTTTTCAAAGCCTGATACCGCCTTTGTCACAGGAACAAAATATGAATATGCTCCGCTCCCTTTTTTATGATAGTATACCACAACCTTTGAAAGCTTTTCGCCTGGGTTTTCCACAGCCTGCATATTTATTTCAGTTCTCTTGAGTTTGGATTCAACCTTTGTTCCCTTTGGCATTTCCTCAATAGTTTTGCCATCTACCCTGATTTCCACAGATTTAATGTTCGGGAATTCGGTCAGTGTATATACTGCTGATTTAATCCCCAGCTCTTCAGCCTTAGCACTGCTGAAATTAAGGAATTCCTTTGAGAAGTCTATAATGGCCAGACCGCTTTCTTTAATAACTGCTCCGTTGATTTTTGTACCCATGGGTAGTGTCGGTGTCAAGCCTGCTGCGCTGAGATCCTGCACCTTTTCGGGAGTGTATATAAGTGCTGATAACGCTGTTTTTGCTATGCCAAGGTCGCCCTTTGGTATATATCTCATTACAGGTACCAGGAAGTTCTCGTCGTCTTTGTAGTAGAGCACTGTCGCCCTGCTGTTCTCAGGCTGAGAAGTACTGACTTCGCTCATGTTCTGGGTTTCTTCCTGCATCTGCTCTGTATTGTTATCTATCGTCTCAGCATTTTTGTTAAAGAAATCCCGCAGGGAGGTCAGTGGGTTGCTGCAGCTTGCAAGAACCAATGTACAACAAAATATTAGTGTTAATAGCAGTATGAGCTTTTTGTTCATTTATTTCACCCCTTATTTTTTTATCAATATATTATATTAGCCTTGTAAGGGGTATATTCGTGAATTAAGCAGCCGACATGAAAAGACCCTGAAGCTTTCAAAAACTTCAGGGTCCTATAATTTCAGATGTGATTATTTTATTTTTACTTCAGAAGCCGTTGTGTAACCGGACTGCCCGTTAATAAGCCCTGCACTTTGCACGCTGTAGGGGTCTTGTGGGGTAGGTGCTGCATATATGGCGTCAACATCTATGTCAAGACTGATTCCCTCAATATCCCTGAAGTGTTTCACTATGGAAACCGCCAGCGCTCTAGCTGCCATTTCCCTATATTCATCCTTCTTAATCTCTGCAAACTCTTCAGGGTTTGTTATGAAGCCAAGTTCTGCAAGTATTGCAGGCATCTTTGTCTTGTTCAGGACATGCAGCCCCGGCCTTGGTGTTATTCCTCTTGATGGCCTGTTCAAAGCACCTATGATCTCATTGTGGAATATGTTCGCCATTTTTTTATTGTCAATTGGATACTCGTCAGTTATCTCGTTAGGGTAGTACAGTGTTTCTATTCCCTTTGCCGTGCTGGTAAAGGCATTGAAATGTATGCTCATGAAGAAATCTACATAGTTGTTGTTTGCCATGCCTGACCTGCTGGCGAGATCCACATACCTGTCATCGCTTCTTGTCATCATTGTATTAAAGCCTATATTCTTCAATATCCTGTTCAATCTCAACGCAACATCGAGATTAAGGTCTTTTTCATTGGTTCCATCCTTTGCCTTGGCTCCGGGGTCCTTCCCTCCATGTCCGGGGTCAATAAGAACTGTAAGCTGGTCTGGCCTTTCCGCCCTTTGCTTGAACTTAACACTTACAAGCTTGGTAACTGCCGGAGAAAGAAGCTCATAGCCAATACCCGGCTTCATTTTAAAGGATGCAACCGTATATACCTGATCACCATGTGTTTCTTTTGTAACAGCAACATGCTCCATTATATTGTCGTTAATGTCATAGGTCTTCTGTTCCACGTCAAGATCCTTTGGAATCATTATCTTAAGTATTCTGTTGGCATTATCTATAATGGGCTGATATTCCACTTCAACTCCGGGGCTCAAGTCTATGAATGCTGAGCTGTAATATTTCTTGTATTCGAAAAATGAGAATGGAATATTTGAAACATATACCTTGGTCAAGGTTCCTTCAGTCTCATAGTCATAGTACATTCCCGGCTCCAGGTCAAGCACTACCCTGGCAACCCCTACATCCGCCTGCCCTGACCTTACGGCTTTAACAAAACTGGTTTTGGTATCCACCGTCTGCTGTTCGCTCAGTACTGATTTGTATATATCCACTACCAGCCTGTCCGGGTTCTCCAAACGGAACACATTAGGCTCCATATCCTGGCTTCCCCTTATCATAAGCACGTCCCTGTCATCCTCTTTGATAAAGCTGACAGGATTTATTATATTTGCGTATATCAGGGAAACTGTTTTCATATCATTTGACTGCACTAATTTGCACCTGGTCTGGTCCTCCAGATCTATTACCACCCTTACAGCATCAGGAGATGTACTGTATTGTGCTGCCCTTACTCTGATTACGCCGCCTTTTCCTATTTCCCTGGTTTCAAATTCCGTATTCAGAGTGGCGTTTTCTATTTCTACCACCATCCTGTCCGGATTTGGCATTGTATAGTTTTTGTACTTTATAGGGCTGTCCGCAACAATGTTAAGCTGGGGAAAACCTCCATTATCATCATAAACAATGTCCTCAATTTTTGCCTTCTTATACTCAATAGGCTTCTCCTCAGGCTTCTCAGCGACTACTGGAGGTGCTTTCTTCTTATCAAGCTTTACTATGTTCTTTGCTTTGTCATAGGTGGCATCATAGTCAAAGTTATCCTGTATGAAGCTAACCGGTACGTATGCACGTTCATTGTACATTATCGGCTCCGGGGTTATCTTGACGTTCTTGCCATTCACAACGCCGATGCCGTAGCCTACAGTTACCTTGACTGAACTGCTGTTTGATACCAAATCCATTGTTTTTGCAGCTTCGGCCCAAGTTACTTTATATCCCAGTCCTTCTCCCACATGCCTTAATGGTATGTATACAGTATCATTCTGCACTACCGGCAAATCTGTGGTGTTTACCTTTTTCCCGAGAATATACATTCCCCCGGTAGGTGCTGCTTTCTTACTGATTGTGATAAGGTTCTTGACCTTATCATATGTAGTGGTGTAATTAAAATACTTCTGTACAAAGGTCAACGGTATATGTGCCCTGTCTTTATACATTATCGGAGCTGCATCCATCGTTACCTTCTTACCGTTCACATAGGCAGTTTTGCTGCCGACTGTAACTTTTACGGTTGGATTGGCGGATTTGAGCTCCATGGTATTGGTTTTTGCATTCCAACTGACCTTATAGCTCAATGCTTCCCCCACAGTCCTGAGCGGCAGATATATTCTATTGTTCTTAACAATAGGAGGACTTGCTGTGCTTGCTTTCTTTCCGAGTATCTGCATGGACAGCGGAGGCGTCTTTGTGTTGGTTGTTTGTGCGAATACTGTTCCTGCAAAATTGGTCATCAATAAGCAGATTACAGTTATGACTACAATTGCTTTTTTCATATAATTCCTCCTCAATAGACATATTCTACTATATATTTCGACTAGATTCCTCAAATACCTTTGCATTTATATTATAATTGCATTACTATAATATTTCATTTATGTTTCAATCTCCCCTCGGAGCGTCTGGTCCAGCAGAATATATAGAAAAAACGAACAAAGCTTCGCATAAAAAAAGATACGATATTCTCGTATCTTTCGACGCAAATTTACACTGTTTTGTTCCAAGTAATTCCTATGCCTTAAAAAGCTCATCCACGTCAGGAGGATTTAAAGGAAGTGTTTTCCCTTTAGTGATAATATTTCTCTCTTGCTCCGTTATCCTGCCTATTATTGTTCCGGGTATCCCCTTATTTCTCAATATATTTATCAGTCCGGCTCCGTTTTTCGCAGTTATCAGCATTGAGCCGCTTGATATTAGCCTGTACGGGTTTATATCATATATATCGCAAAGCTTTCTGGTCACTTCCCGGACAGGTATGTCATCAAGGAATATGTCAATCCCTTTGCCTGAGCTTTCGGCAACCTCCCAGGCAGCTCCCAGTATTCCGCCTTCGGTTACATCATGCATGCTGCTTGCTCCGAATTCCCCTGCAGCTACACCTTCCTCCACCACGCTTATATGCTCGATAAAAGACTTGGCAGTTTTTATTTCCTCAGGTGAAAGCCTTCCTCCAAACTCTTTCTCCTTATCAGCTGCAATTATTGATGTACCTTCCAGTCCTGCCCATTTGGTCATTATAACGTCATCCCCGACCTGAGCTCCTGAAGACTTTACTATTTTGTCCTTAATTGCCTTGCCTAAAGCAGTTGTTGATATAACAATCCTGTTTACCGACGAGGTGATTTCCGTATGCCCTCCCATTATTTCTACTCCGAGTTTTGCAGCTGCCTCTCCTGCTTCCTCCATTACCCGTTTGATATCCTCTTCAGTTGCAGTGGGTGGTGCAAGAATTGTCACCATTATTCCCACCGGTCTAACTCCACAGGTGGCAACATCATTGCACGAAATATGTATAGCCAGCGTACCGGCACCTTTTTCCGCACCCGTAATAGGATCGGTAGACAGAACACATGCATGGATACCGAAATCTATAGCTGCACAGTCCTCTCCTATTTCAGGCCTCATTATAACTTCCTTGCTCTTTGCTTTTATATTGTTAAATACCAGGCTTTTCAAAAGCTCCGGAGGAATTTTCCCTTCTTTCATAAAAAACACCTTCTTTTAACGCTAAATATGTTCAAGTTTATTATAGCACAATTTTGATTGTGAAAGTAGGCGTATATAGTACAAAGGGCGGGCATGGAAACCCGCAACCAAATATTGAATATAGTCTTATACAATGATGCTGATGCATAAATATATATAGATATACCAATCACATTTTAATTATTTTATCAGGTGGTGTTTCAATGAACTTTGAATTCTCATATCCTGACATAATAAAACAATGCAATAATATGGCTTATCTCAATGTTGTATCCTTCTGCCTGCTTTCAGGTTGCGGCAGCATAGAGATGCCACATGAACAAGAGCTGAATCAGATATATAAGCTGCTAAAAGGCACAAGCCACAGCAAAATGCCCAAGAATGTCGCCTTCATGTCGTCCCTGTACAAAAAATGTGTACCCATTTACGCAGCTCCTCCTGGAAATGCATATGATTTCAAAGGCTTCAAATGGGTTGATAAAAAGGCTAAGAGAGCACTCGAGCCTAACGTACTTACACATTCAATAAACTGCATGACTGCTCTTATTCCGGTCATACTCAATGGAGAAATTAAGCTTAATCAAAAGGAATTCATTGCTTACTGCCTTGGAGTAAGCGCTCTCAAGCAAGCATGCTTTCTTGTTGATTTTCTAAAGTTGGGGGATTTTTATTATTCCGGAGAGGATACAGGGGATAATGCCTATGGAGACTATAATATTGCAATCAACAGTGAGAATCCTGACATAAGAACGCAGTTCTATGTCGTTGAAGCTCTTTCCTCGGTAACAGAGCTGATAAACCAGAGTGATCTGTATTCCAGGGAGCCACTGCCAAAGCTTTTAAAAAGCATGGATATACTGCCGGTCCTATGTGAAAATATAATTGAAAAT
>CAZUGK010000169.1:0-7616 GCA_964619815.1 uncultured Clostridiaceae bacterium
AATGGGCCGGCCTGTACTGTATGTCTCCTGACAGGCAACCGATATACGGACCTGTGAAGGAATTGGAAGGCTTCTACCTTGCCTGCGGGTTCAGCGGACATGGCTTCATGTTAGGGCCTGTAACAGGTGTGGTAATGGCAGAATCGATACTGGGAGAAACTCCTACAATACCGATTAATATGCTGGATAAGGACAGATTTGAAAGAGGCGAGCTCTTGTTGGAGTCGTCGGTAGTATAATTAAAGAATTCGGAGGCAAAAGCCTCCGAATTTTTATATTTTCACTTATTACTCTTCTTATGCGCTTAAATTACCCTTCTTTGATTTTTTACCAAAGAATGTATTTATTGTAGTGATAATCAGTACTATTGCCAATACAAAGAGAATAGAAGCTAAGAATCCAATGATAGAGCTTCCCCCTGCGAAGTTGCTTTTTGCCACAAGCACAAGAGCTGTAAGTGTAACTGCAAACATAAATACCATAGGAACCACAGTCATAAAGTTCTTTTTGCCGGACTTAGCCAGCCATGCTGAAACTGCGAGCAGTGACAGACCTGCAAGCAGCTGATTTGCAGAACCGAATATCGGCCATATCTTCTGGTATCCGTATGAAAGCAGCAATGCTGACAAACCTACAGTTATAGCAGTTGCTATATACATATTATTAAGAGGTGATTTTGTTCCATCCGCTCTCGTCGTCATTTCCTGGAACATATAACGGCCTAACCTTGTTGCAGTATCAAGACTTGTAAGGGCAAATGCAGAGAAGGCAAGTATTACGAAGACTTTTCCGACCGGAACTGCAATTCCAAATTTGCTCATAAACTCTGCGACACCACTTGCGAATATTTGGGCCGGAGTTCCCTTTGCCCCTACTATATAGCCTACAGATATAAGTGCTACTACTGCAACCAATCCTTCAATAAGCATTGCGCCATAGCCTACCAGCTTACTGTCCTTTTCAGAGTTAAGCTGCTTTGCACTTGTGCCTGATCCTACCAATGAATGGAAACCGGATATTGCTCCACAAGCTACTGTAACGAACAGCATCGGAAAAAGATATTGTGCTTTGGCACCTTCACCTACTGTGAACCCTACTGATGCAGGTATTGCCATTGCAGGTCTCACAAGGACTATTCCTATAACAGCTCCGATCAGCATTGAATATAGCAGGAAGGAACACAGGTAATCCCTGGGCTGCAGCAGGAACCATACAGGTAATGTGGATGCTGCAAAAATGTATATGATTAGTAATATATCCCACGCAAATTTCGAAAGCTTGAGAACCGGGAACTGGTATCCTATCCAGATGCAGAAGAATAACAATGCTACACCTGCAACTGTTGATACCACAAGGTTTGCTCCCTTTCTGTAAACAAAAAAGCCGAAGCCCATTGCGAGAAAAATAAATAGAACTGATGCAGTACCAGCTTGTGCTCCGGAAATTGCTTCCGGTTTTGCCGGGTCAAAGGCGAAGGTGCTTGCACAGATATCAGTAAATGCTGCAACAACAAGTATCAATGTGAGATATGCGAAGATATTGAACAGCTTTTTTCCTTTCTCACCGATGTTTGCCCTGATTACTTCACCTATGGATTTTCCCTCGTGCCTTATTGATGCAAAGAGAGAACCCCAGTCATGAACACCGCCTACAAATATGCTGCCTAATACAATCCACAAATAAACAGGCAGCCATCCGAATACTGCAGCAGTTATTGGGCCTGTAATTGGGCCCGCACCTGCTATAGATGAGAAATGATGTCCCAGAAGTACTTTGGCATTTGCGGGACAATAGTCAACATCATCTCTCATTGTATGAGCCGGAGTCTTCCTTCCAGGGTCTATGCCCCACTGCTTTGCCAAGTAAGCGCCGTAGGTGGCATAGGCAGCTAGAAACAGTACGATGCTTAACAGTAATAATGTCAATGAGTTCATATAATAACCCCCTTTTTTATTATGCATAGGAAATTTTAATTTCCTTAATGCTTCACCTCCATAAATACATTTCACAGAAGGTCCCAAAAGTTATTAAAATATTCCAATATAAGCTTTCATATTTCCGGGTGTAATCTGATACACCTTTTGCACCCTTTTACCGGCTTTATTGGTTATAACCTCATTGTTATTAAGATCAACGCAAATAAGCCTCACATCGCACCATCCCCTTAAATAAAACGAGTAAGCCTTATTATAGTTATACTTTCTTACTGAATTTTTTGCATTTTCGTTTACACTGCCGCCTACAACTACTCCTGTAACATATGTACTCATGTGGTCAACACCGGGTTTAACAAACTCATCAACTATTTTCTTTAAAAATTGCCCATAAACTGCTACTCCTTCTTCAGTAACATTATCAAACCTCTTAATATAGCATAATTCATAGTTTTCACACCTGTCTATCACGTCATTTTTTGTTATGAAGGTTCTTCCGCTGATATTGCAGAATTTAGCGCGAAAGTCTATTTTTTCTCCGAGAATTATAATATCTTTTTCAATATCAAAATTCCTTTCGAATTTCCTCTGCAAGCCTTCCATATACTCATCCTGTGTCATTTTATCTCCTCCATGCCCGTGCTTTGCAGGCATTTTAATCCTATTCCGTTTGTGTTGTCTTCTGATAATCTGTCAGCATTTGAATGTATATGTAATATTTTGTTATCGATTACATTTATTGTATACTTTATTATATCACAGACTCTACCTATTATTAAGTTTTGTTATTTTTCTAACAAAATGATATTAACAGTAATCAAACAGCCATGTAAATAGCTGAAGCACATTCATACCAAGCTATATACATGGCTGTTTTAATTCCGGGGTTGTGAGGCTTAGTGCTGTCCTTGTACAATCATGCCTTCCCTCAATTCTTCTGCGGTTTCCCTGTCTGTAAGCAGTCCAACCAGCCTCAATGCAAAGTATATCGCAGTTCCAGGTCCTTTTGAGGTTATGAAGCTTCCTTCCTGTGAGACTATATCCTCTCCGATAACCGCTCCCTCCAGGAATTCCTCAAAGCCCGGATAACAAACTGCTTTCTTCTTATTCAGAAGTCCCATTTTACCCAATATGCTTGGTGCTGCACATATTGCCGCAATAGGCTTGTTCCTTTCTGCAAAACTCAATATAACCTGCCGAAGGCCCTTGTGCTCTCCAAGATATCTGGTTCCGGGCATTCCTCCGGGAAGTACTATCATATCTGCACCTTCGTTATCTGCATTTTCAAAAACCTCATCGGCAGTTACTGTAATATTGTGGGCACCTGCAACAGTCTTTGTTCCTGTTATTGATATCAGCCTTGCATCAACATCAGCTCTCCTTAAAGTATCAACTACCGTAATAGCCTCAATCTCCTCAAAGCCTTCAGCCAAATAAATGTTAACCCTTTTCATGCCTTAATCCTCCTTTCAATATATTGGAACGGTGAGGGCAGCGTTCCCTACTGCAGACGACCACTGGTCGCCCCTACCCCCCGTAACCTCGCAACCGATTCTATATCTTCTCTGTAATTACAAAGTGCAGCTTTGCAACCTTCGATAACTCTTCCTTTCCATGTGAAAGCGCAAATTCCCGTGCTGTCTCTACTACCATTGCGGAGCCTCCCTTGGGAAATTCCATGTCATATTCTTCAGAAAGCTTCTTCATTGCTTTTACATATTCATTTCTTGCCATTATGCTTGCTGCAGCTACCACCACATTTTCTTCAGCCCTGGGGCGTTGTTCGAGATTTATTTTTCTTCCCTTCGTAAGCAGTGCATTCTTGATTAGCTCCGGACTGCCGAACTGATCAGACAGAGCATTACTGCAATCCACTTGCTCCAGCAGATTTTCAATCACACGTGCATGGCCCCATGCAAGCAGCTTATTCAAGTTCTTTATTTCATCGTACATTTCATTGTATCTCTGATTGCCTATAGTCACTACCGAGAATTTGCACACCTTGGTTATTTCTTCAGCCAGCTTTTGAATTTTAGAGTCGGTAAGGGTTTTACTGTCCGCGGCTCCAATTTCCTTAAGCCTTTTCTTTATCCCGGCATCTGCATATACACCTGCAATTACAAGCGGGCCGAAATAATCACCCTTACCCGATTCATCAGTGCCTATAAGTGCAGCCTCCGGTTCTTCAGCTTTACTGGCAGTTACTGCTTCCTTATGTTCTTCCTTAAGATCCCCTGATTCCAAGAGCTCTTCTATAAGCCTCAGGTTTTCATCATTTTTTATTTGTGATAAGTCACAGCTTACGCCTTTCTTTTTACTCTCATAAACTCTTATAAGGCACTTGCTTCCACTGATCAAGGCGCTGAACTGAAGTCCATAGTTAATCTCCCCATATGGGCTTACTTCAATTCCATTCCTTTCAAATATGTCTTTCATATGCCCATAACAGTCATATTTATCCTTGGCCTTGTACAAATACATCACTCCATCGCATCATATATTGTTTTATAAATATGGCAGCTTCCTGATTTTACATATATATTATACCAGTCTGAAAATAAATTAAATAAAAATTATTCCTCCGTCTATAATATTGAATAACTTTCTTTAAAGCAGGGATAATAATAGTAAGAGAAAAGTTCAAAATAAAAATAGCCCTCCCCCCGGGGCTATTTTTATTTATTTATTTACTTACTGATTATTCTGCGCCGGTGGTGCTTCGGGATTCGAAGTTCCTCCAACCTGTATGTTAAGCCTTCTCAGGATATCCTCCAGCTCCGACAGCCTGCTTCCGTATTCTGACCAGTTGCCGGCTTTCTGTGCTTCCTGGGCGGCGGCAAATACATCATTTGCCCTTCTTATAAGCTCTCCTACTGTTGCCGCCGGAGTTCCAACGGGTACAGGAGCAGGTACCGGCTCTTCCTGTACAATTTCATTTGCAGGGAATATTCTTGCTAGGGCCCTATCCAGCGTATCTTCCATAACTACCTGGTTTTTGAAGTATACAATTACTTTCTTTTGCTCCGGAAGTGCATTTGCGTTTAATGCCTTTACATATATAGGCTCCGCATAAAGTATTGACTCTTCAATAGGTATAGTAAGCATATTTCCTCTAATAACCTGCGAATTCCCGCCTGTTGCAAGCAGATTCAGCTGAGGACCTATTACGGTATCCTGACTTACTATTCCCTCTACCTGCATGGGGCCTTCTATTATTTTACCTGATGGAAAACTATAAAGTATCATCTGTCCATAGCTGTCCCCGTCATTTTTTACCGCAAGCCAGGATATCATATTTGTCTTTCCTTGCGGAGTATACGGAACCATCAGCAGAAACTCTTCCTCTTTGCTGCCCGGAAGCCTCATTATGAGGTACGAAGATTCTACTGTTTCTGCATTTGCTTGTTCTGTGCTTGCCCCATAAATCTGTGTCGATACATCCCAAACGTCACTTTTGTTATAAAATTCCCTTGCACTCTTCATGTGATATTTTTTATATATATCCGACTGTATGTCAAACAGCATCTGAGGATACCTTATATGGGCCCTCAGGCCTTCAGGCATCTCACTCAGCGGTTTGAACAGTGTAGTGAATATGTTGGAATAAGTCATTATTAACGGATCGCTCACATCCGAGATATAGAATTCTGTTGTGCCGTTATAAGCATCTATTACTACTTTAACTGAATTGCGTATATAATTTGTTGAGGTCTGGCTGTTTATAGGCTCTGAATAAGGATATCTGTTGCTTACTGTATATGCATCTATTATCCAGTACAGCTTTCCATTATTGACAGCAATATAAGGGTCTTCATCATATACAAGGAAGGGAGCAATTTTATCTACTCTTTTGGTTATCTCCCTGTTTGTCAGTATTCTGCTGTTTGAATTTATATCCTGAGATAAAAGAAAGTTAATCTTTCCCTCTCTTACCGCAAAAAGTACCCTGTTCAGCATATTGAGCTTTATACCGCCTGTTCCGCTGTATTCTGTCTCGATATTTGCATTGGTTGCAGGGTAATCGAATTCCTTTTCCCTTGTATTTACAATGACGGGATCCTTAGTCAGCTCTCCGAAATATATCTGGGGGGTATCCACTTTTATATCAACCTCTGATACAACAGGCATGTCTCTGATGAACAACCTGGGCTGGCCGGAAGTAGTGACTTCATTTACAGGTGACATTGCAATACCATATCCGTGGGTATATTTGAGATATTTATTTATCCAGGAAGCACCTTGAGCCTCTGCCTGCTTTGGTATATTTGCCGACTGCAGCTCCCTTGCGGATATGAACACATGCCGGTATACACCATTAATCATATACCTGTCTATGTCCATGTCATTGAACTGATAGTAACTCTTCAGGCCTTGAATTTGATTGTATATATCCTTAGCCGGCCTATAGTCATTAATCGGTATGTTTTTTATTGTGACTTCGTTATTTTCAATATCTTCTCTTGTAAGATCCTGGTTCACAGGAAACTCCTTTTCCTGAACCTTATCAAGATTGTACGCATAGTTGGTATAATTAATATTATTCTGTAAGTATTTTTCCTCCTTGACTATTTCATTGGGATCTACAATTATATTCTGCACTGCTCCCGATACAATTCCCGAAACTATCATAGCCACAATCAGAAGCAGCGGGCCGAAAGCAGCCAGCTTAACATTATTCTTGTTCCTTGATAATATCAGCAGTACACCTGTTAGCACACAGATGCCCATGTATATGTAGTATGAAGGAAGAGTTATATTAACATCCGTATAACTGGCGCCATACGCCACACCTCTTGCAGAGTAAAGCAGGTCAAAGGTTCTCAGGTAGAAGCCGAAGGCCAGAAGCAGGAAGAACAGTCCGCCAAGAAACATAAGCTGTTTTGAAGCAGCCCCAAGTATGTTCCTGTATATATCCTTTGGATTGCTCATAGGCCTCACATTCATGTCGTAATGCCCATTGGCAACCTTTGTGGTAAAGAAGTTGTACAAATTGAAAATGATAGTAATAGCAGCAATTGCAAAAATAAGTACCATCAGGAAATTATACAGCTTGTTAAGGAAAGGAAGTGAGAATACATAGTATCCGATATCCTTTCCAAATACGGGATCTTGTATTTCAAAAGAAGTTTTATTGATATATATCAGAAAATCATACCATATATCCACTACAAACACCAATGAAAGAAGAAAAGATAAGCCCAGGGAAGCAAAAATAAAAATCTTGTTCCTTACCTTCTTTTCAGCATTTGACAGTATCACCCCACTGCGCTTTATCGAATGCGCATTTATTGAATTAAGATATAAGTTAAACAAAGTAAAAAGTATTATAAGAGCCGGAATAAAAAACTTTAATTGAGTAACAAGCTTTTTAAAAAACACCTCTTCATAGCCAAGCTCTATAAACCACTGATAATCAATAAGATATACTGCTATATTACTAAAAAACGCTATTACCAGCACTAAAACAGCCAGCAATACTGTTATTCCCTTGGTTCTGATGCTGCCAAATCCTTTCAAGATGACCCCTCCTAAGCATTTTGCATATAATTAAATTATACAATCTATAACCAAAATATTCAAACCGTTCAAAAGAAAAGCACAGGCGTATAACCTGCACTATAAGGCCGCAGCCATAATATCGGAAAGAGTCTTCACATAGTTGTAGGTTCCCGCATCAAACTC
>CAZUGK010000170.1:0-7474 GCA_964619815.1 uncultured Clostridiaceae bacterium
CAAAAGAAGTACTATCACGATGTTAAAAAAAATCTTCCGCTGCATTACCTTTCACCTTCACTTATTAACCGGTAACCAACGCCCCTTATTGTTTCGATCATCTGATTACTGCCATCATCATCATTGATCTTCTGCCGTACATGCCTTATATGCACATCAACGGTTCTAGTCTCACCTACATAGTCATATCCCCAAATTTTATCCAACAGGAAATCTCTGGTCAATACCTTTCCCTTGTTTTCCACGAGCATTTTCAAGAGTTCAAACTCTTTAAGTGTCAGTGCTATCTTTTCACCGTTTTTTCGCACCTCATATTTCTCACAGTCAATTTCTATATCCCTGATTTTCAGTATTTTTACCTTTTCCTCCTCAAGCACCTCGTCAGCCTTGTCCTCACTTATCCTTCTCATTGCTGCCCTTATTCTTGCAATCAGTTCCTTAATGCTGAAGGGTTTTGTTATGTAGTCATCCGCTCCCAGCTCCAGCCCCAATACTTTGTCCAGTTCTTCGCTTTTTGCAGTAAGCATAAATATCGGTATCTTTTTTGTCCGCTTTTCCATTCTCAACCTCTTGCATACCTCCAAGCCGTCAAGCCCGGGAAGCATCAGATCAAGAAGTATCAGGTCAGGCACATTGGCAACAGCCTCCTCCAAACCTTCGGCACCATTTCCTACAATTGTTACCTTGTAGCCATTCTTTTCAAGGTTATATTTTAAAAGCTCCTGTATATTGGCCTCATCCTCTATCACAAGTATCCTCTGGTTCATCAGGCATATTCCTCCTTATAGTCTAATATCTTAACAAGCATATTCATGCCTGTTAATACTTCCTATCTAAGCTCCATAATTGCTGAAAGACTCCCGGTTCTGCCTTTGTCTCTCCTATATGAGAAAAATAACTCTTCATTGCATTTTGTGCAAAACCCGCTGATTGTAATATTTTCTTCCGGGATTCCCAGCTCTGTGAGCATAAGTTTATTTGCTTCCCATAGATCTATAATGTACTTGCCGTTCTCCAACGGTTTTATTATTTGAAGCCAATTATCAAAGTTATTCATAAATTGCTCCGCAACCTCCGGTCCGACCTCAAAACAACTCATCTCCAAGGATGGCCCTATTCCTACCAGACAATCCTCCGGTTCTGTGCCATAAACCTCTGCCATCTGCTTTATTGTCTTTGCTCCAATCTTCAGCACTGTACTTCTCCACCCGGAGTGAGTAACTGCAATTGCTTTATTTTTTTTATCCAGGAAGAAAAGGGGTACACAGTCAGCATAAAAGGTAATAAGCGGAATTCCCGGAATGTTTGTCATAAGCCCATCTGTATTGGTGATATCGCTTGGCTCTGTAATTCCTTTTCCTATATCCGCTTCTGTAACAATCCTAATATTGTCCTCGTGGGTCTGATCTGAAAGCACAAGCTTTGTATAGTCAATACCTATTGCCCCGCATACCAGTTCAAGATTCCTGCGCGCATTTTCAATAGGATCCTCTTTAGTCAGCGATGTGTTCAGTGAACTGTATATTCCCTCACTCACACCGCCAACCCTGGTAGTGAAGCAGTGCTTCACCAATCCGGTCTCTTCAAAAGCTGGAATGGAAAGGTATTTTAATTTCCCCTTGTTTATTATTTTGAATGCTTCTTTTATTTTAATCACCTCTAGTACATGTTTTTTTGCACACATTTATATTAATGTTAATATTATCTCTGATTTTTATCAATAGGGAAATTAATTTACTAGACTTCGAGGTTGAGTGTGTGAGTTGAAAGGTGGAGAATAGAAAAGAAAGGTTTAATTTTGCTTCGCTGCTTTTTTCAGTCCTGCAAGCATTTCCGTAAGCTCAAATATATTTTTGAAGGTTCTCGTCTCATTGCCGACTACAACAGAAGTAAGGGTAACCAGTGGAAATTGCTCCACCTCTCCACGCCTGTTGGTTGTAGTAATATAACCGTTCTGAATATCTTTCAGATTATAGAAGTCCAAAACCTCCAGTTCAAATTGCTCTGCTATATCTTTGAAATATTCCGCCGTTACATGATCATATACGATAACAATAAAATCATCACCGCCGACATGACCTATAAATTGTTCATCAGAAATATGTTGTTTCAGAATATCAGCAAGCAGTTTTATAACTAAATCTCCGTTTTCAAATCCATAAACATCATTGTAGGCCTTGAAGTTGTCAATGTCGAAATAAGCAACGCTGTATCTTTCTGCACTCGCTGCACATTGACTCAGCTTCTGCTCTATAATTAAATTGCCGGGTAAGCCTGTCAAAGGATTTTGATGCTTTGCTGCCGAAACTTCTATTTCGGTGGTTTTTTGAAGTAGGTCCTTAATCGTAACTGTTCCAATATATTTATCGTTTTCAGTAACAACAATGAAATCATAGAGCTTATCGTTCGGGCGTGACAGAGCCATGGAAGATACAACACTTACAGGTGTTTTATGATCCACAGACAAAAAGCTTTTATCCATAATCTGAGAAATAGTTTTGTTTTGATTCAGTGCAAAACCGTAATGCCCGCTCAGTCTTAATGCCAGCTTTTCTTGAGTTACAATTCCAACAGGCAATTCATTTTCTATTACGCACAGTCCAAAGCAATCCGGATTCTTCTTGAAAGTATCGTAGACATCAGGAACCATTACAGTTGGTGAAACAATGCCGGTGGCTGTACATAAATTCTCAATATATATATTCGATATGATACTCTGGGAGGTATGGTTTTTCCTTAGATTTATCTTCTTAAGCTCCTGCAGTACCTCCTGACTGATTTCTTTCACTTCCGCATCCGGTTTTTGAATCAAATATCCCTGTCCATACTGTACTCCCAGGTTTACAAGTGTATCCAGTTCCTCATATGTTTCAATACCTTCAGCAATAAGAAAGATATTCGAAACCTTGGAAAACTCAACCATGCCTTTAACAAGGGCATATTTCAAGCTGTCTGAATCAACGCCGCGTATCAGCTTCATATCCAGCTTGATATAATTCGGGTTGACGTCACTTATCAGGTTTAGCCCTGAATACCCTGCTCCCGCATCGTCAATAGCAATTTTATAATCCTGGCCTTTGTAGTGGTCTATTGTTGCCCTGAAGCCATTCATATCAGTAATCACATTTCTCTCTGTTATCTCAAAAATAACGTTATTAGGTGTTATATCGTACTGCTCTAAAAAACTTTTTGTAAAGCCTTTTTTAAAGCTTTCATCATGCATTGTATGCGGGTTTACATTAATAAACAGCTTTTTACTGTAGGGCGGAACCATAAATTTAAATGCAGCCTCAAGCGCCGTTGTTCTGCAAAGCAGCTCCAGCTCCCACAGCCGGTTATATTCACCTGCAACGGTAAATAACATATCAGGATTTTTAATCTCGCTTTCGCAGGTAATTCTGCTCAGTGCTTCATGTCCTAAAACACTGCCGTCCCTAAGTGATATGATAGGCTGAAAAAATGTCTTTATCTGTTTATTGCTGATTATATAATCTAAGGCTTCTTTTTTCTGATTTGTCATATATACACCTCTATTTTATTACATACTCTAACAATATTTATAACAACGGGGCAGCCGACCCGTAAGCCAATTGCCCCGTTATAGTGTTTGCCTTAATTTCAGCTATGTATCTTGCTGAGTTTTATTGTATCAAGTCAACTGCACTTTGTGGTACATAAGTTGTAATTCCATTAAAAACTACAACCCCCTCAAGTGTAACCGGCGAGCCATTAACATATGCAATATTCTTATTCACCGGCATTTTTATTTCTTTGCTGCCTTTTTTCACTACCAATACAGGATTCTTTGCATCAGTTTTGTTATCAAATGCTACAGTTGCGCCCTTTGTTTCAAATGCATCCCTTGCATTTACGAATAGTCTTTCTGTAGCAGCCTCCAGATCCAAGCCCATTGCTTTTTCCATATAAGCTGCTATATCAGTATTTTCGACTGTACCGGTTAACTGATCCACTCCAGCCGGAGCATAAACATATAGCGGGACATCTTCCCCTGTGTGCCCGGTAGTAGTAAAACCAATCTTTGCCCTCTTTCCAATCATAGGCCCTACTGTATAGTTCATGTCAGCAGCTTCAGTATTCTTTATTGCTTCAATTTCTTCAGCTGTTAAATCAGTAATACCGTAGTATTTAGCCATAACTTCTTCCACATTTGAACGCCTATCGTTAAGTTTAGCTGCAATACCTTCGCCGGTCAAGGATGCTTTCTTTAATGGTTCCAGGAAATCAGACAAGGGTGTCTTATCGTAGTTTTTATCTGTAGCACTGCTTCCTATTGAAATACCGCTGTTGCCATGGTCAGTAGCAGAAATTACAAGGGTGTTTCCATCTGCTTTTGCAAAATCAAGTGCTACGCCTACTGCTTTGTCATAAGCAAGTACATCAGAAATAACTCCTACCGGGTCATTTGCATGTGCAGCCCAGTCAACCTTACTTGCTTCTACCATCAAAAAGAATCCGTCTTCATCCTGAGATAATATGTCGATTGCTTTTTGTGTCATTTCAGCAAGAGATGGCTCTTTGCTTGAGTCACGGTCAAAATCATATGCCAGGGCAGCAGGTGCGAACATTGCCCAAAGCTTGCCGGACTTTACCTGCTTCAACTGGCTTGGAGCAGTAACATACTGGTACTTACCCTTAATAACGGAGATCAAATCTTCTTTGTCCCCTCTTTTTTCCCTGGTAAAAAATTGTGAGCCTGAACCTATTACCACGTCAACTCCCTGATAAACCTGCTGTTCAGAGATTGAATCATAGTTTTTCCTGCTTGGATCATGGGCTGTAAAATCAGCCGGTGTAGCATGCATAATCTCGCTTGTAGCCACAACCCCGGTTGCTTTGCCGTCCAGTCTTGCAGCCTCAAGTATATTTGCTACCGGTTTTCTCCTGTCCTCCGGCTTAATTTCTTCTAAACCGGGCATTGTATTTTCATCGGGCAATACTCCGACAAAGCCGGTATGTGATTTGAAGCCTGTAGCCATTGCAGTACCTGCAGGTGCTGAATCTGCAATCGGTGCATCTGAAGAATATGTCCTAACCAGGCCGGATGCCAGGCTGTCAACGTTAAAATCCTTACCGCCATTGTACCATCTTGCTAAAGTAAGTCCACCTGTACTCATTCCATCAGGTATTATCAGAATTACATTTTTTGCTTTCTTTTCTACGGTTACATCATTTATACCTGCAGCAAATACATTTCCTGACACGGAAATTGCCATGGCTGCTGCAAGTAAGCCGCTTGCAATTCTTTTTAGCTTCATCTTCCAATCTCCTTTACATATGCATATTTTATATCACAGGTTCAGTTTACATATGCTTTGTAAAGAATGGATTACCATAATATAAAAAACAAGTTAATTCTAAGTAAAAAAAATATATATACAGAAAAAAAGCCCTGTTGAGCTTTATTCCTTTAGTTTGCTTTCCAGTACTCTGACTCTCCTCTCCAGTTCCCTGATTTCATCCTCAAGCGGGTCCGGAATATCTGTATGATTCAGGTCTATATAATTATTATCCTCTCCGTATCTTCTTACAACATGTGCCGGTACTCCAACAGCGGTACTGTTGGGCGGGATGCATCTCACAACCACTGCTCCCGCCCCTATCTTCGAATTATGTCCTATAGTAATAGGGCCAAGTATTTTTGCACCCGAGCCTATGGTAACATTATGACCAATGGTCGGATGCCGTTTCCCTTTGTCTTTTCCGGTTCCGCCTAAGGTTACTCCCTGATACAAGGTTACATCATCACCAATTTCTGTAGTCTCTCCAATAACTATGCCGGATCCATGGTCAATAAAAAATCTTTTTCCTACAACTGCAGCCGGATGGATCTCAACTCCGGTAAAAAATCTGCTTACCTGTGAAAGCAGCCTCGCTAAGAGTGTGAGCCCTCTTCTATGCAAGCAATGAGCTATCCTGTGGAAAATAACGGCATGCAGGCCGGAAGAGCATAATATGACCTCGAGATAATTCCTAGCTGCCGGATCTCTTTCAAATACTGCTTTAATATCTTCCTTTATTGTTTTAAACACTGTAACCACCCTTTTTAAAATTATTTATATGCTTGTTTCAATATATTCCCAAACTTTGAACATGCAATACTTTTTTTAAAACACCTCTGTTTCCCGGCAAATATAGCCAAAACAAAAGCCCCTTTACACATACTTGCATATGTATAAAGAGGCATATACTGCGGTTCCACTCTTTCAATACTCATAAAGGATACAATCATATCCCTGCACTGTAACGGGTGCTTCCGTTATATCCTACTGCAGCCGCTTGCAGGCTGGTTCGGTCAACAGCTCCTGGATGCACTTTCGGCACATATCTCTGGTGCTGCTTCCAGCAGACGGAACAATCCGCCGCAGCTCCTCTCTGTAGAAATATTCTGCACCTACACTTTCCATTCTAAGCCTTTATTTTAATTCCTACCATTTTAGTATGCTTTAATAATAAAGTATATATTGCTATATGTCAAGTGTTATTTTTTATACTTTACCCTTTTTCCTGCCTTTAATTCGCTGTCAGGATCCACAACTATTTTTTCTCCTTCAGCAATTCCCGAGAGCACTTCAATAAAATCATCATTCTCAATACCTGTCTCTATTGCCCGTGTCTCCAGCTTGCTGTTACTTACAACAAATACAGAGTCTTTACCATTCATTTCAAATACTGACTTATCTGATACATATAATGTGTCAGGCTTTTCTTTTGTTACAATATCCACATCAAGTGTATATCCTGGCTTCAGCTTTAAGCTGCTGTTGTCGTAGCTGATCCTGACTTCTATTCTCTGCTGTTCTACCCCCAGTGATGAGACCTTGCTCTCAGCCTTGGGTGCGATATAATAGACCTCTCCTTGTATTTTGGCATCATTCACTACATCTCCTGAGATGACCGCCTTTTGCCCTATTTTTATTTTATAAATGTCATCCACCAAAATATCTACTCTTATATAAGCAGAGTCATAATCACCTATTTCATATAAAAATGCTCCCGGCAGCACTGCCTGGCCTTTTTCCACACCCTTCTCCAACATGATTCCGCTTATAGGAGCGTATATATTAGTCTTGCCCTTGTTATTAGTCAGCTCCTCTACTTGAACCTTGGCTGACGCAGCATTGGCCTCCAATGCTTCTATCTGGTCCTTGGACACGCCGTCCTTTAAAATATCCAGGTTGAGCTGTGCAATAATTACAGCTTGCTCAGAATTTCTGAAGCCGCTCTCGACTGCAATAAGTGCTGCCTCAGCATCCTTCAGTTCTTTTTCCGAAAGTGAGCCGTTATCATACAGCACTTTTATTTTTTCGAAGCTGTCTTTCCTGTTTATATAGTCCTGCATAGCTGCCCTCTCATCTGCTTTTGCTTGTTCCAGCTGTGCCTCGGCCAGCTTGACATGCTCTGGTTTAATGCTGCTTTTCAGGCTTTCCAGCTGGCTTTTTGAAGCATTGTAAGC
>CAZUGK010000171.1:0-7466 GCA_964619815.1 uncultured Clostridiaceae bacterium
CTGGCTGTACGATGTATTTGCATAAGCCTGGTGGAATATTGTTATCCACGCTTCTTCAGATGCAAGCGGAACTGTCGGGAAATCAATGGTAGGAGATGAAGAAAGTATGGAGTCCTTCATGCTCGCTATAACATTAAAAGCTTCCACTGATTCCGGGGTGTTGAATACCGGGACATATTTTGCGCCGTATGCCAGCTGTATTGCGTTGAATTCGTAAGCTGCAAATTTGCCGGCCAGTGCAGGGAAAACATACCGGGCTTTGCCTGTCTTTGCTTTTATGTTATTACACCACTCGGCAAGCTGTGCCCATGTAAGATCATTAATATCATATCCCAATTCTTCGAGGAACGGTAGAGCCTTTTTATTGGCTATCAATAAATAAACGTCTGCCTGAAGGGGAATATAATATCGCTTGCCATCAACAATAAAGTTGTCGTCAAACTGGGTAATGAATGTACCACCGGGCTGCCAGTCATAGGCTTTGGCAGCGCCATACTGTTTCACTGTATCAACAGCTGCCGAATCATGGGTTATTAAAAGATCCGTTGTCCATTTTCCTGTATTCTTTTGTGCCTCCAGGGTCTTGAAAAGCTCGGAAGCATTTGCTACTACCTGAAGCTCTACATCAATACCCGTTTCTTCTTTGAATTTTGGAAGTATGCTTTCATGTACTGCTGCTGCAGAGGGTCATAAAACATCTGCGACACTATCTTGAGCGTCTTTGTTTCCACTTTGTTTTCGGTAGTCGGTGTACTTGCAGGAACATCTGCATTCTTGCCGCTACAGCCCGATAATAGGGTTACAAGCACTAAGGCAGCGGCAATTAACATTGACATAACCTTTTTCATAAAACAATCCCCCTTTATTTTATTTATTTAAAAACCTATAACAGGTCTTTTAATAATAAATAAACCGCTGAAGTCCAGGTGTATGACGAATCATCATTTCCTTCTCCTGTAAGAGCATCATAGTTTTCGTACATTGCGTCAGGATTTGACTCCACTGTATTTATATATCTTTCTGAAATAGCAGCGGATAATTTCATTTCATCGGCTTCTCTCAAGCCGCATACAATCAGATATATCACCGGCGGCCATATCGGGCCGCGCCAATAAGCATTTGGTTTTGCTGGATCGCCTTTTCTATGATCATATAAACGGCTTCTTACCGATTCGCTGGCCAGCCCTCTCTCGGTTAAAAAATGATTTTCCAACGAAAGCTCATCAATTAAGGCTTTCATAATATGCTCTGGAAGCCTTTTCCCCAAAACTACGGGCATAATGCGGATCAAGCTGTCGGTTCTGATGATTTTTCCATTTTGATGAATGCAGACAAATTCTCTATTATTCCACATTTTGCTTATTAAGTTATCAAGCAAATCATCTGACCTTGTTTTCCACATTTGCGCCTCATGAGCATAACCGAGCTCATCCGCCAATTGACTGAGCACATCCTGCTGTATAACCAGATATGAGTTCAAATCGGGTGCAGCTATGGTCTGCCCGTGATCAAAAAATGTTGCATTGTCCCATCCGGAGTCAAAAGGATGCCTGTAATAGATGAGACCTTCAAATGCCAGCCGGTTATACCACCAGTCCGTCCATTTTTTAAGACCTGAATATAGTTTTTCTTTTTCCGTTTTTGAAAGTGTATATCCACACTCAAGCATTTTCCTGACAGCAAACCCATGAATCGGCGGTTTGGTGAACCAGTCCACAATAACTGCCGGATTCACGGCATCGGGGAGCATCCCATCCTCGCACTGCAAGTCAAAGAATAAAAACAGGTTATCCCAGGCCAGGCCTGCATCGGCTTTGGCTATTCCCAATGCATTGAAGCAGTTATCCCAACTCCATACCAGATTCATCAGCGATTTTGATATGGCATTGCATCTTCTTTTAATGTTTCCCTTTACAGCATATTCCGTACTCCACAGTATGTAGGCGGCGAGCTCCGCATGCCCGTTGTCTAACTCATAATTACTGACAAAATCCATGTAGTCCTTACGGATTTTTTCCACATTATTTCCTTCGTTTTCAGGAACAGCAGGCTTTTCTCCCAAGTCTTTCCTATACGCTTTTATTGTTGCAAAAAAACTGTCTTTTTCCGGAACTATGAATATCCTTTTTAAATCCTTATCGTACTGGATCTTACCGTGCCTTACGTCTATTTCAGCCTTGTGGAGGATCATCGGATAGTATATTCTGAATGATTGCAGTGTCACATTTTCAACAACACCCGTCAGTTCATCATGGTCATGCTCAAGTACCAGTCCCAGTTTTTCAGCTGAGATTGACAAGGTACACACGTCGGAGAAACAAAACCTGATACATCCGTATGATGATTTGATATTCATTTCCCAGGGAAAGCATTCAATCTCGCTGTCTACAAAAACCCCATCATGTGTGACAGGCAAAAATCTAAAGAGATGATCGGACACCTTTTTTCTGCCTGTGCCCCATTCCGGACGGATCAGAGAGCGAAGCCATATTCCAGCGCCCGAAGACCTGGAGTCCTTTGATATTGCCAGATATGCGCCTCTCCTGCTAAAAGGCACTTTCTCAATATTTATATTCAAATGCTTCACCTTCAATCTTCAAGGTTTCTTTAAATTTCATCTATATTTACAGTTTGTTTTGTTATTCTGGATTTTTCCGCAGCAAGGGCCATCAAATGGCTTTCCAAAGATATTTCCACAGTTGTCAGGCACTCTCTTTTTTTGTCCTTCATGCAGTCGATAAATTCTTTAAAAAGCATTGAATCGCCTCCTCCATGTCCCCCTTCAACAACCGGCGGTACAATAATATCCTTTTTACCGCCGAATACCGATACCTCGATTTCATTCGAGAGCATATCTCCTCTTATTTCCCCATGAGTTCCCATAAGCTTGATTGTCCGGCTGATATTGGCTGTAAATGCGGATAAGCTAAATACTGCGCTTATTCCGTTTGCAAACTCGATAGTTGAGGACATATGATCGATTGTGTCATTATCACAATAGTAGACACATCTCCCATAGGGTCCTTCTCTAAGCTTCAGTTCAAGCTCTTCCCGGTTCTTCGAAGGCGCCACCACATTCCCGGGCCATACTTCCGGATCCTGATATATTCTGTATGCCGAATACGGACAGCTGCTGATCCCTCTGCAATCCTTACATGCAGGGACTGCATAAGCCGGCGCATTTTCTCTGTTAAAATGCGCAGCTCCTCCGAATGCCGAGACACTTTTGCAGCTGCTGTCTGCAAGCCACAGCAAAATGTCCATGTCATGACAGCTTTTCGCAAGCACAAGAGGGCTTGATTCGGACACCTTTCTCCAATTACCTCTTACATAGCTATGAGCAAAATGATAGTAACCTATATTCTCGTTATGCTGTATATTTACAATCCTGCCTATACTTTTTCTGTCAACCAGCTTTTTTAATTCCTGAAAGAAAGGGGAGTACCGCAAAACATGGCATACCATGAACAGCCTGTCGGGATATTTGCTTGAAAGCCCGGCCAACTCCCTGATTTCGGCAACATCCACAGCTATTGGCTTTTCCAATAGCACATCATAGCCTTTTAAAATTGCAAGCTTAGCCGGCTCATAATGTTCCCGGTCATGATTGGCGATAATCACTGCATCTGCAAATTTATCTTTTTCAAAAAAATCATGATAATTCTTAAAGCATAATTCATCAGGAACGGAATGCCGTCTCGCGCACTCTTCCCTTTTAGAATCCAAAGGTTCGACAACCGAGACCACTTTAACATCATTCCTATGATCGAGGGCCAATTTTCCATAAACCTCCATCCCTCTGTTCCCGGCGCCTATTATTGCAAGTCTTAGCATGTTTCTCTTTTCACCTGCCTGTTATATATAGTTGGGCTTAAAAATACAAATAATATTACCTGTACAATCTGATCCAGGCAAATTCATAGGCATCAAGAGTCAGGCTTAAAACATTTTCAAATACTCTGACTTCATGGTTATTGGCTACGTCTTCCGCCCATTTTGCTCCAAGATTTTGTTCCTGCAAATCCAAGGTTATGCTTTTACGATCTCCGGATATATTGTGTATGGCAATTATTTTCTCTTTATTATCCACAGATGTCCTCACAAGAGAAAATATCTTTTCATCAATTGGTATGACCGCCTGCGATCCATTTGGATGAAAAGCCTTTTGACTTCTCCTTGCTTTAAGCATATGGCTAAAAGCATTGAAAACCCTGTATCGTAGATGATTTTTATCACTAAGCATATTTTCAATACAGTCTATATCGTACTTTTCTCTGTTTATCATCCGATATCTGCCTGTTTTCACAACGCCCTCAGAGTAGTTCTGGGAGCCAAGCAAGCTATGAATGTATATGCCCGGAACACCTATCAAGGATAAAGCTATGGCATATGAAACAATAAATCTTTTTATTTTTATGTCCTCAGGGTCATCGGCATTGCTCAGTGCATTAAAATATGAAATGTTGAATTCATAAGGGCTTTCAGATCCGTCGGTATTATTTTTGTATGATACGAACCCACCTCTTTCTACAACCTTTTCAGCCATCATTTCTATATCTTCTTCCTTCAATATTTCCCTCGCAGGATTTATACCAATCCCATCATGGGAAGCAAGGAAGTTTAGGAATGTTGTCTCATCAGATGCAGCTCTTAAGGTGCCGGCCCATTTTGACAATATTGATGCGTCTTCTTTAATTAAAGTGTACAGCATAATCGGAGGCAGAGGGAACTGGTAAATCATCCTGGCCTCGTTATGTCCATCGCCAAAATAAGCAATATTATCCCTATGCGGTACATTTGTTTCTGTTACAAGCATTACGCCAGGCGCCGCCAGACTGAGTACTTCCTTGAAAAGCTGGATAACCGTATGGGTTTCCCTAAGGTGTATGCAGGTGGTTCCAACTTCCTTCCATAAAAAGCCTATTGCGTCCAGCCGTATCAAATCCGCTCCCATTTCAACGTAATACAGCAGCACATCTATCATCTTGAGAAGCAGCTTTTCGTTTTTGAAATTTAAATCTATCTGATCATCACTAAAAGTCGTCCACAAATATTTTGTGCCGTCCGAAGTATTAAAAGCTGTTAGCAGGGGTGAGGTTCTTGGTCTTGTTACCATTGACAAATCAGTATTCTCATCCATTTCAATAAAAAAATCCTTATATTCTTCATCTCCCGAAAGATAATGGAGGAACCACTCGCTTTTTGAGGATATATGATTGCAAACCAGATCAAACATCAGCCTGAAATCTGCTCCAATATCCTTTATATCCGTCCAAGCTCCAAGCTGCTCCCGGACTTTCTCATAATCAATAACAGAAAATCCGTCATCTGACGAATAAGGAAAGAAAGGCAGTATATGTATACATGAAGCCGCATCCGCAAAATATTTTTTTGAGAATTCTCCCAAATTCTTCAGAGGTGCTTTGCCCCTTCCGTAAAGCTGGTCACCGTATGTAATTATGATGATATCTCTTTCATCAAGCTCGCAATAATGCTTCGGGGTGGACTTTTTGGTAAAATCCGCTATCCTTTGTTCAATTTCATTATAACAATAGGCTGCCTTTTCTTTACCGTAAAGCGTAATAAGTTTTTCGATAATGTCTGACATAATTAACCTCTGATTATTGACAAATATATGAAAACGCTTTCATATTATAGTAAAAAAAGTAAAAAACAGTTGGTATTATTACATATTTAATTATGAAAACATTTTCAATTTTATAATTATTATAGCAAACTTGGCATAATTAATCAATCCTTCCATTTTAGAAAAATTTCAAGTATTGTGTTTATTCTGTTTTTATCGGCCCATACCGGAGTCAAGTATGTTTTTGTGAAAATGGTTTCAATGCGATTGCATAATTTTGTAAAAATGCTATAATCTATATATTGATAAATAGGAGGCTTTAATTGTGAGTTCGAATATAAAAGATGTTGCCCGTCTTGCAAATGTATCGATCACCACTGTTTCCAGGGTAATCAACAACGGTGAGCATATTAAACCTGAAACACGTGAAAGAGTAATAAATGCTATCGAAAAATTGAATTTTAAACCTAATAAGTTAGCTCAAAGCCTCGGTTCCGGTAGCTTTCAAGCAATAGGAGTGGTTGCCACAAGAACTTCCTACCAGGCCTTCGGCAACCCTTATTTTTCAATGGTGCTCCAGGCAATAGGAGAGACTGCTGAAAATAAAAATTATGAAATTATATTATGCAGCTCTTCCGATGAAAACAGGGAAATTGACAAATGCATGTCCATGATTGAGAGCAAGGTCGTACAAGGCCTCTTGCTTCTAGGTTCAAGGATCAATGACAGGTTAGTTGAGGAATTGAAACGTATCGAATTTCCTTTTGTGTTAGTTGGCAGAGTAATTGATGAGGAGCTCGCGAAGAGCATTTACTCGGTAGATACCGACAATTTCAAAGACTGCATGGAGGCTGTGGAATACTTGATAAGCCTAGGGCACAGAAGGATAGGATGCATACATGCTCCATTAAAATATGTGGTAAGCAAAGATCGTCTTGGTGGTTATATTGAAGCTCACAAAAGGGCGTTAATACCCGTTGACTATTCCATAATTGCAGATGGCGGATATTCCTCCAGCAATGCATATGAGGCAACCTTGAAGCTTCTTAAAAATCCAAATCCTCCTACCGCTATTTTTGCAACTGATGATATAAAAGCCGTAGGAGCCTACAAAGCTATGATAGAACTTGGTATAAAGATACCTGACCAAGTTTCGCTGATTGGTCACAATAATTATGAGATATCTCAGTTCATAACTCCGTCCCTTACCACTATTGATGTTCCCATATACGCTCTGGGGGCAACAAGTGCCCGTGTGCTTTTTGATTTGATTGAAGGAGCCATGCCTGACAAAAGAAGCATTCTGGAGACTAAATTCATTAAAAGAGATTCATGTAAAGCAATTTAGCGCATGATCCGGTATTATTTCAGCCAGCCATATTAGCAGCGGAAGTGATATAAGCCTTTCCACTTCTCATTCTACAGAATCTATATTTCAAAAAGGCATTCCGCGTGCTTCCATTCTGCATTATTGAGATTCAGCAGCTTTGTTTTTATCTGCCATCCCGGCACATCGGAGGTCGTATGGCGCTGGGAATGCTTATCTGTCTCGTTGTAACGCTGGTATTCATCTAAAAGCTGCATACATACTATCCCTAGCATTAAGTGCCAGGGAAACCGCTGAAAAATAGCCATAAAAAACGGGGTTTTTCCTTGGTATGGATGATTATCCATTGAACCCTTCGCTATTTACCTTTATATGGCAATGCATCCGCGACTATTCCGCATATATTAGCAATTACAGCCCTTTATTGAGCTCCTTTACCGGAGCTCCTTAACTTTGCGTTATAACAATTTTTTATCTCTTAATACCGCATCATATCCTAGGGGGACTTCCAGCCTTCTTCCCGGACTGAGAAACTTTCCGTTTTTGTCCTTG
>CAZUGK010000172.1:0-7349 GCA_964619815.1 uncultured Clostridiaceae bacterium
CAACAATTTAACCGTAATTGGAGTAATAGATAGTAAGGTGAAAATAGTAGATATAAATGAGAATTAAGACTAAATTTGAAGAAATTTATAAAATATGGTTGTTAAGTTAAATATATTTATATAATATTATTTATATATACGTAAAGAATAGAATTTTAAAATATTATAAATGAGAGGTGTACTATGGGAAATTCTAAGCAAACTATACTACAAAGTACTTTTGGTTCTGTTTTTACAACCTTAGGTGAAGAAGAACTAAAGAAAACTACAGAAAACAAGAAAAACATAATAGCTATTTCAGGAAAAATAAAGAATCCAGGACTAATAGAAGTAGAAGAAGGGATGAGCCTTGAAGAAATAATATCCTTAGCAGGTGGAATGATTAATAATAAGCCTTTTAAATGTGCTCAAATAGGATTTCCTTTTAGCAATTTTATAAATATAAATCAATTAAGTTTGCCAATCGATTTAAATTCATTTAAGGATAGTGTATATAGAAATATAATAATACTTTCTGAAGAAGATTGCATAATACAATTTTCAAAGTTTTACATAGAATATCTTTTAGGTAAGATAGAAGATCCACTTTTTACTGAATATAATGAGTGTAAAAATGAGATTTTAAGAATTTGGAGAATATTAGATAGAATAAGCAAAGGAAAAGCTAATAGTAGAGATATATACTTATTAAGACAACTAGCTAGTGGAATAAAAAGTACTATAAATCAAAATAGAAATATAATTTTAGAATTAATAGAAAATTTTTATGAGGAAATAGAAGAGCATATAGAAGAGCACAAGTGCTACGCTGGAGAATGTCCACAGCTTACAAAGCTTAGAATAACTGATAAATGTATAGGATGCCATGCATGTACAAGAGTTTGTCCTGTAGATTGTATTTCAGGTGGAATAAAAGAACAACACGAAATTAACAATAATAGATGCACACATTGTGGTCAATGTATAGTGGCATGACCTGTTAGTGCTATAACTGAAGGAGACAATACATTTAAGTTCTTAAGAGATTTAGCAACTCCAAAAAGAATAGTTATAACTCAAATAGCACCAGCAGTTAGAGTTACAATAGGAGAAGCTTTTGGCTTTGAGCCAGGAGAAAACTTAGAGAAAAAACTTGTAGAAGCTCTTAAAAGATTAGGAGTAGATTATGTATTTGACACAACATGGGCAGCTGATTTAACTATAATGGAAGAAGCAGCAGAACTTAAAAATCGTTTAGAAAGACACTTTAATGGCGATGATTCTGTTAAGCTACCTTTATTAACTTCTTGTTGTCCAGCTTGGGTAAAGTTTATAGAACAAAACTATCCAGATATGTTAGATGTACCTTCTACAGCTAAATCACCTATGCAGATGTTTGCAACTATAGCAAAAGATATTTGGGCAAAAGAAAAAGGGTTCAAGAGAGACATGATTACTTCTGTAGCTATAATGCCTTGCGTTGCTAAAAAGTATGAAGCATCTAGAGAGGAGTTCTCACGTGGTGATAACTATGATACTGATTATGTAATAACTACAAGGGAACTGATAAAAATATTAAAGGAATCTAATATAGATTTAAGTGATCTTCAAGGTGAGGAGTTTGATAACCCTCTATCAGAATATAGTGGTGCTGGAGTTATTTTTGGAAGAACTGGTGGAGTAATAGAAGCAGCTACAAGAACAGCTTTAGAAAGTATAACAGGCAAGAGAATAGATAACATAGAATTCACTTCCTTAAGAGGATGGGAAGGATTTAGGTCCTGTGAATTAAATGTAGGAGATATAAATCTTAAAATAGGTGTAGCTCATGGACTTAAAGAAGCAGGAAAAATGCTTGATAAAATAAGAGAGGGAGAAGAGTTTTACCATGCAATTGAAATAATGGCTTGCAATGGTGGATGTATAGGTGGAGGTGGTCAACCAAAACCTAAAAAAAGACAAGAGACTATAATTAAAAGAGGAGAAGGATTAAACAAGATAGATAGTTCTCTTAAAATAAGAAGGTCTCATGAAAATGAATCTGTCCTTATGATTTATGAAAAATACCTAGATCATCCTTTAAGTGCAAAAGCTCATGAGTTAATACATACTAAATATTTTCCTAAATTAAAAAGGTAAAAATTAAATATAGTAATAAGAACTAAATATAATAATAAAAACTAAAGGTAGATATATTAAATAACTATATATCTACCTTTTATGAATTTTAGCTTTACATTAAAATGCTAGTGAATAATGAAATTACTCCAGCTAAAGAAATTGATATTATGTTAGTCTTTACATTTCTTGAAATAGTAATTTTTCTAGATTCTTTAATACTTTTAAAATTATTATTTTGTATAATTGCTTTAATAAATACTAAGAGTCCTAATGCTATAAGAAATATACTTAATGTAAATACATAGATGAATAAAGGAAATTTCATTTTTTCATTTAGGTATAAAGATAATAAAGATACAACTAGAAGCCAAGATACAGTATTTAGGATAAGATTTTTCACAATAATCCCTTCTTTACAAATTAATAAATAAATTATTATATAAATATTATATGAGTTTTAAGAATTATTTCACAATACACTTATAAAATATTGTAAGTCTTTTTGTAATTGATTACAAGGGGTGATAAATACAAATAATGTAGAAAATTAAAGCAATACAAAGTTAAATTTAATAATATAAAAGCTTATTAAAAAAATTATTATAGAAAATGATTTTAGAAGGAAAATGAACTTTAGTAAATATTGACATAAAAATTTATTTTAAATAAAATATTTAAGGAAAGAGGAGGGATAATTTATGAATAAGAACAGAGGTAATATTTCAATACACACTGAAAATATTTTTCCAATAATTAAAAAATGGTTATATTCAGACAAAGATATTTTTATAAGAGAGCTTATAAGTAATGGATGTGACGCTATAAGCAAACATAAGAGGCTAGTTTCTTTAGGAGAAGCAAAAGAAGATGAAAATGAAAAATATAAAGTTTTAGTTTCTGTAGATAAAGAAAATAAAACCCTTAAATTCATTGATAATGGAATTGGTATGACTGAAGAGGAAGTTGAAAAGTACATAAATCAAGTTGCCTTTTCAGGAGCAGAAGATTTTATTGAAAAATACAAAGATAAAATGGATGAAGGAAAAGATATAATAGGGCATTTTGGACTTGGATTTTATTCTGCTTTTATGGTTTCAAAAAAAGTTCAAATAGATACTTTATCATATATTGAAGGAGCAGAAGCTGTAGCTTGGATTTGTGATGGAGGAACTGAATATGAAATTTTTCCATCAGAAAATAGAAAAGAAAGAGGTACTACAATAACATTATTTATAGATGATGATAGTACTGAATTTTTAGAAATTAGTACTGTTAGAGAGATAATCAATAAATATTGTTCATTCTTACCAACTGAGATTTATTTAGAAGAAGATGGCAAAGAAGAGAAAGAAGAAAAGAAACCATTAAATGATACAAATCCATTATGGATGAAATCCCCAAAGGATTGTACTGATGAAGAATATAAGGATTTTTATAAAAAGGTATTTTTAGACTTTAATGATCCTTTATTTTGGATTCATTTAAATGTAGATTATCCATTTAATTTAAAAGGAATACTATATTTCCCTAAGTTAAAGCATGAGCTAGAAGCCACAGAAGGGCAAGTAAAACTTTATAATAATCAAGTGTTCGTTGCTGATAATATAAAAGAAGTTATTCCAGATTTCTTATTATTATTAAAGGGAGCAATTGATTGTCCAGATTTACCTTTAAACGTATCAAGAAGTTTTCTTCAAAAGGATAAGGATGTTATAAAGATATCTAAGCATATAGTTAAAAAGGTAGCAGACAAATTAGTTGGACTATATAAAAATGAAAGAGAAAGCTTTAATAACTTCTGGAAGGATATTCAAATATTTATTAAGTATGGTTGCTTAAGAGATGAAAGCTTCTATGAAAAAATTAAAGATATAATTATTTTTAGAAGATTAAATGGAGAGTATATAACATTAAAAGAATACTTAGAAAACAATAAAGATAAGCATGAAAATAAAGTTTTCTATGTAACAGATGAAAAGCAACAATCTCAATATATAAAAATGTTTAAAGAAGCAGATTTAGATGCATTGATTTTAGATTGTTCAATAGATAATCACTTTATAAGCTTCTTAGAAACAAAAGAAATTGGAGTAACTTTTACAAGAATAGACTCTGATATATCAGAAACATTAAAAAATAAAGAAGATGAAGAAAACCTAAAAGAAATAAATTCTAAAATAGAAGAATTATTTAAAGAAGCTGTTTCAAATAAAGTAAATACTATTAAAGTTGAAAATTTAAAAAATTCTGGAACTCCTGCCATGATATTAGTATCAGAACAATCAAGAAGAATGGCTGAAATGAGCAAGATGTTTGGTGGAATGGAAATGCCAAATATGTTTATGGAAGAAAAAACTTTAGTAGTAAATAATAATAATTCAATAATTAAAAAACTAGCTTCAGCAGATTATGAAAGTAAAAAGGATGATATGCTTTTAATATGCAAGTATGTTTTAGATTTAGCATTGATAGCAAATAAAGAACTAAGTGCTGAAGAAATGGATGAGTTTATTAATAGAAGCAATGAATTATTAAGTAAATTAATGAATCTTTAGTTTAAAAAGTAGTTAAGCTTTTAAGAAGTTTAACTACTTTTTATTATATTAAATATAAAAACTAAGTTTTATGCTTTTATTATAAATTGTCTATTGTTAATTAGCATTGTATCCATACAATAGACAAAATAAATTTGTTGGATTATTATAGAATAAATAGTTAAAACAAAAGTAGGTGCACTTATGAAGGGAATAAAAAAAGTAGCAACAATAAATGATTTATCAGGAATAGGAAGATGTTCTTTAACAGCAGCAATACCCATATTATCAGCACTAGGGGTACAGTGTTGCCCTTTTCCAACAGCCATTCTTTCTTCTCAAACAGAGTTTGATAATTTTACTTTTTTAGATATAACGAGTGAAATGGAAAGCTATAAAAAGGCTTGGAATCTTTTAAATTTAAACTTTGATTGTATATATAGTGGTTTTTTAGGTTCAGAAGAGCAAATAAATATAGTTTTAGATTTTGCAAGAGAGCATAAAGAATCACTAATTGTTATAGATCCTGTTATGGGGGATAATGGAGTAATATACGATACGTACACAGAAAATATGTGTAACAAAATGAAGGAGTTACTATCTATAGCAGATATTGCTACACCTAATCTTACCGAAGCTTGTATATTAACTGGAAATCAATATAATAAGTACAACATGAGTGATGAGAGTATATTAAATATTGCTAAGGATATAAGTAAACTAGGTCCAAGAAAAGTAATTATTACAGGAATTATAAAAGAGAATAGTATTTATAATTTTGCATATAACAAATCAAATAATGAATTTTTTATAGTTAAATCAGAGTTTAATAATGAATCTTATAGTGGTACAGGAGATATTTTTACTTCAGTAGTTATTGGATTATTATTAAATAATCATGACTTTAAGTTTTCTATAGAAAAGGCTACTGAATTTATATATAATGCAATTCAATATACTACTAAATTTAAGACTAACCCTAAAGAAGGAATTATATTTGAACTATTTTTAAAGGAGTTGATTTTAATAAATGAAAACAAATATTAAAACTAAAAATCTAGTATTAACAGCTTTATTTGCGGCTTTTATCTGTGTAACAACATCATTATTTCATATTCCTACAGGCTTTAATGGAGGATATATCCATCTTGGAGATGCATTTATATATTTAGCTGCAGTAGTATTACCAACTCCGTATGCAATGTTAGCAGCTGGAATAGGAGGAGGACTTGCAGATATATTATCTGGAGGAATGGTTTGGGTAATACCAACAATAATAATTAAGCCATTAATGGTTATGTTTTTTACTTATAAAACAGAGAATATATTATATAAGAGAAATGTATCAGCAGTTTTTATTGCAGGAATAGTAGGATGGTTTGGATACTATTTAGCAGGAGCAGTTATGTCAGGAAATTTTATAGCTCCACTTACAACTTTCTTTATAGACATAATACAACCAATAGGAAGTGGTATAATATTCTTAGTTGCTAGTTACTCTTTAGATAAAATAAAAATTAGAGAAAGATTAACTATAGAAGCAAAGTAACTTAATTAAAATACGTGAGGTAGAAGTATGAAGGTTATGACCTTTAACTTAAGAACAGATTTTTTATTAGATATAAATAATAGATGGAATAAAAGAAAAGAAGTTGTATATGATATTCTTAATAATAATGAATGGGATATAATAGGTGTACAAGAGTTAAATAATAGAATGTTTAAGGATATATCTAAGGAAGTAAGAGGATATAATATAGTTGGAAGTCCTAGAAGTGCAAAATACTTTATTGAGAGAAATGATATATTAGTATCTAAAAAACATGAGATATTAGAGCATAATACTTTTTGGCTTTCTGAAAACCCAGATAAAATGGGAAGTTCTATTTGGTATTCTGTTTATCCAAGAATATGTACTACAGCATTAATAAAACTAGATGATGGTAATATAATTAGAGTGTACAATACTCATTTAGATTTTTTTCTTTCAAAGGCTAGAGAATATGGATTGAAAAAAATAGGTGAGTATATAGAAAAGCAGTATGAAAGAGATAATTATCCAGCAATATTAATGGGAGATTTCAATGCAAGCCCTAATAGCAAAGCTATAAAGAATTTTTCAGAAGGGAAATATAATAAAAGAAAGTTTATTGCAGTTCAAGAACATAAAAAAGAAATCTATAATATGACAACCATGAGTAAATTTAAGGGGAATAAAAATGGTGTTCATATAGACTATATATTTGTAACAGAGGAATTTAATATAATTGATACAGAAATTTTAGATTATAATAATAAAGGAAAATATCCTTCAGATCATTATCCTATGGTAGCAACATTAGATATAGTTGATAATAAATATAAAATGGATAATACTTAAAGTTAAGTATTATCCATTTTATATTTTAATTAAGCATTATCAATAATTTTAAAGAATAGGTTTTCTATATTACCTTCTTCTTCATATTTTTCTTTTAAGTATTCTTTAGTTCCAGAATCCACTATTTTTCCATCTTTCATTAAAATCATAGTATCACTTATTTCTTCCATAGAAGCTAATATATGAGTGCTTACTAATATTGTTTTACCTAATTTTTTAATTTCAGAAAGCATCTCTCTAAATTCTTTTATACCATTAGGATCTAGTCCAACAAAAGGTTCATCTATTAATAGTATATTGGGATTATGAATTAATGCCATTATAATAGAAACCTT
>CAZUGK010000173.1:0-7304 GCA_964619815.1 uncultured Clostridiaceae bacterium
ATAAATTGTCCCGATATATTGGGTAGCTTAAAGATTTCTTCTTCAATTTCATCAATCCATTTTTTAACTCCTGCAGCATCAAAAATCTCTATCAAGTCAATAAGCTTCCGCCTTTTTTCAAAGGATACAATGGTTTCTGCATGTCTTTTCATATGCAGTTCAGGATTATACTGGTTGATTCTCCCGCTCCCCATGACGATCCTGTCTGCAAGGGCCTCCTTTGCTTGACCAGTCGACAGACCAATACTCCCAAGGCTTGTCTCCGCATTGCCAGCACCTACTGTCACAGTTAAATTCTTTATAATATCTCTGAATAAATGGCTTTCATCAATAATATTATTTAATGCTTTTCTGAATATTTTTCTATTCTCTGCTTTGTAATTGGCAATGACATATATTCTATCCTCCAATAAAAGCCATAGCACCTCCGAACATATCTCCTTAAGGCTTTGGTCTACAATTTTTGAGATTTTGCCAAGAAGCATCCTCATTACTTCCTGATTGTTGGGCTGATACTCAAAATCAGGTTTAATTATAAGCGCTTGATAACAGCCTTCTGTAAAGCTCACATTATAATCCCTGTTCATCCCTGATAAATCTGCCTCTTTGAGGGTCGGTACCTCAGAGCCGTTGTAAATGCTCTGCAGAAGCTCGTTTCTCAATCTTTTCTCATCTTCCAGACGGTGGATCTCCTGTCGTGCTCTTTCAGAGTACTTTTCTGTCATTTTTAAAAGTGCTGCATTAATTTCATTTTTATTAAGCGGCTTCAGTAAATAATCTTTGACGCCGTATTTAATTGCATTGTGTGCATAGTCAAAATGCTGATATCCGCTGATAATTACAAAGTCTATATCCGGATTGATTTCTTTTGCATACTTGATCAATTCAATTCCATCATAGCCCGGCATTCTAATATCTGTTATGACAATGTCCGGCCGGTGTTCTTTGATAAGCTCCAGGGCAGTTATCCCGTCCGGAGCAGCTGCTGCAAGCTCCAGATTGAGCTTGTCCCACTCTATAAGATTTTTTATAAGCTGAGATACTTTAGGCTCGTCATCAGCAATAATAACTCTATACATATAGTCCCCCCTATGTATCATAAAGTTATAATCTTTCCATAACATCCCCTTGTGCCCTTAACACAGCAGCATATTCGTTGCAGAGCGGATGTAAAATGGGCTCATCCTCTTCCACCTTTGAAAACCTGCTGACATCCTCTGCATTATAATTGTCTGTGTTGTCGTCATTAATTGACGATACCTCCCCGCATACCAAATCCCCGCAGCCTTCCTTAGCCCAGAACAAATGGTATACATAAGGCCGCAGTGTGATGCTGTTGCCGGGGTAAATGTCTATTTCTTCACCGGCAGCAAAAACATATGTTACCCCGTCCAAATCAACAGTGACCTTTGAGACATAATCCACCTCGCCGTTTTCCATGGAATTGTACAACTTTATCGCTAAAACCCCGGAGGCTCTGTTGATGATATCCTCAGTCTTGCTTGCATGGTAATGCAGCGGGAGTCTTTGCCCCTCCTTAAGAATAATCAGCTTTTCCGCATAAGGAGTCCCAATACGGCTGTCCCTTAAGGAGCCGTTCCTCAGGGTAAACAATACAGCCCCCAGCTCATCAAATTTGTCTTTTCCATAATCCGTTATATCCCAGCCAAGCATAACCTCTTTAATTATTTCCAGGTTTCTTTCGCCTGAATTCCATTCCTCCATAGTCCAGTAACCGAAAGGGGGCAGCTTGATATTGTTTTTCTCCAGCAATGCCTTTGCCCACCTGAGCTGTTGATTGATTTCCGAACGCTTCATATTTAACCTCCTATTGGGCGAGTTTTAAATCAGATGTTCTTTTCTGTGGGCTGCTCGCGGGTATCCGCGTGCAGTGTAACAGAATTATAGAACATCTTATTTAAAAACGCCGCTACTTATAATAAATTTATTATTTAATGATTTTAATACTTATCCTAATATACTACATGCAACCTTTATTTAGAATAGCTCTGTCTTTTTAATATTCTCCGATTGTGAGCTGATACACCTTGAAATCAATCGGATTTTCATCCAAATCCCTTGGTTCTCCCACATAAAAGCTTGGTGGGTTTTCTGAGGGTATTCTGCAGGTTTCTACGTGCGGATAGTATGGATTCATTGTAAAAAAACTCAAATACGGGTTGTTAGGTTCACAGATAACAGAAACAAAATCATCAGCCGAAAGAGTATTCGCTTCAATCTTTTGAAGCAGTTCATCCTTATGGCACAAGCTCATTGTCAAAATCAGCCCTGTTGTTCCAAATTTATCGATAAGCATGAAATCTTCTTTATCACTATGGTACATAAAATTCTTGGGCTCCGTAGTATTTATCGTTACACATATCAGTTTATGAGGGCCAAACTTAGGATTTGTAGAATATACCGTATCGCACCGGGACTCACCCTTCCGCGTATCCAGCGGGTCATGGCCCGGGCAGATTCTTGTAATAACCCCCCTTTCCTCCAGAAAAGCCATAAGTGCCTCTGTAGACTTAACAGGTTTGACAACTATCTCCATATATCCTCCTTATCAAGATATGGCTCCGCTGCCATATGTTATCGGTTGGTTAAATTGTATCATTTTCCCATATAAAGGTCAAAAATAAAAGCGCTTTTCTGAAAGTTAATTTCTGAAAAATCGCTTTTATAATTCGGTTTTCCCATAACTATATCCGAAGCTCTTTCTTTTTCCATACATTTTCAGCAGTATACTGCCATAACAAAAGCCTACAATTTATCTATATCACTTTTTGAGCCGATAACCACAAGTATGTCATTGCTGTTAACAATACAATCTGCACCGGGTGATACATTTATTTCCTTTCCGTTTTTTATCGCAATAATATTAATACCGTGCTTGGCCCTTATGTTCAATTCCTTCAAGGTTCTGCCCTCCCATTGTTTTGGCGATTTGATTTCAATGATATCATAATCCGGGGATAGCTCAATAAAATCAATTATATTATTGGAGACCAGGTTGTGTGCAGCTCTTACGCCCATATCCTGCTCAGGAAAGACCACCCTATCAGCTCCCAGCTTTATCAACACTTTTGCATGAAGCTCATTCTGAGCTTTGGCAAGAATATATTTTATCCCCATCTCTTTAAGCATTTGAGTCACAAGAATACTGGACTCCAGATTTTTACCCGTGGAAACAACTACAGCATCGAAGTTCTTTATTCCCGCTGCCTTTAAAACGCCTTCATCAGTTACATTCCCAACCAAAGCATATGTAATATAGTTGGATATGCCCTGTATCAAACTCGCATTCTCATCAATCACCAATACTTCATGGCCCAAATCATATAGAGTTTTTGCCACGCTTTGTCCGAATCTTCCGAGACCTAATACTGCAAAAGACTGCATAAGAAACCTCCAGCTTACCCCTTAATGATAATTGCAGTGAATCCGATCATTATTGCCTGTGCTTGATTTATCATTAGGACTCTCATTGCTCCTCTTTTTCCGGCCTTGTCGGATTAGGGGCAACAAACGAACTGTCAAAAGCAATATCTATGCCTATGCGTTCGAACTTCTTGACGTATTTGGGGTTATTTACTTTTGTTATCGTTATTTTTCTACTAAAATTGTTCTTGATATACAGGCATGCTTCAAGATTATCCAGATCACTGTCCATAAGCGTTATAAAAACGTCCGACTCTGAGATGCATGGCTGAGAAAGTATATCTGCGTCTATGCCTGCACCGGAGATAACATTAACCCCGGATTGAACCAAATTGTTCAAATATGCTTCACTCTCCTGCCTGATGATATTTACACTATTATTAAACAACAGGAGAATTCTTGCCAGGGTAAAGCTCAGTTCGCCGCCTTCAATAATTGTTACTACCAAATGAAGTCTCCCCCCACAACTTAATTCTTAAAAATCAAATAAGCCTTATAAAACCTTCCTGCTTTTTCACTATTGCCTATACCTTGATATGCCTTGCTTATCAGGTAATAAACCTCCGGATTGTCAATTTCTTTTGCAATGACCCCCCTGAGTATTTCAAGGGCACCTACAAATTCACCTTTATCTATTGATTCCCTTGACTGCTCAAGAATGCTTTTTGTCCCTCCCGGCAGACAATTATCTTCCGTCCTGCTCATCAGTTCACTCAATATTGTTCTGATTTTGTCAGCAGTAAACGGTTTTTGTATATAAGTTACCGCTCCCAGCTTTGTACACTCTACTGCATTCTTAACAGTTGCATATGCAGTTATAATGATTACAGGTGTTTTTATACCCATTTCCCTGATGCTTTTAAGAACTTCCGTACCGCTTAGCTTTGACATTTTTATATCCAGGAAAGCCAGGTCGTAACTGCTTTTACCAAACTTATCCAAGGCCTCCTGCCCGTCACTTGCAGTTTCTACCTGGTAACCTTCATGCTCCAAACATTTTGTCAAAAGCATCCGTATATTTTTCGTATCATCAATAACTAAAATCCTTTTCACGTGATACCTCCGAATTACTTAGCGGAATAGTGAAGGTAAATGTGCTGCCGGCATCCACTTTACTCTCGCACCATATTTCTCCTCCATGCATATTTACTATCTCCTTGACAACAGCCAAACCTAGTCCCGTTCCGCGTGCTTCCAAATCCTGACCCTTTACCTGCACATATTTCTCAAAAATTTTCTCCTGGAACTCTTTAGGAATGCCAATCCCGGTGTCTTTTACCGATACGTGCATCCTTCCATTTTTAATAAAGGCAGTAACAAGTATTTCATCACCGGGTTCTGTATACTTCAATGCATTACTTATCAGATTATTGAAAACCCAGGTAATCTTTTCATAATCGACAAAAACCTCAGGCATGTTCTCTTCCACCCTGATATTGATACTCACATTTTTATGTGCTGCCTGTATTGCAAAGTGTTTCAGGGAATTGTCAATAATATTTCCAATGGAACAAGGCTCCATGTTTAAAACTGAGCTGCCCGATTCCATTCTTGACAATTCAAGAAGATCGTTAACAAGCTTTGTAAGCCTTTCACCATCTTCCTTTATAGTACCCAGTACATCCTGCTGTTCCTCGTTTATGCCACCCAAGCTCTGGTCAAGAATCATGCTCGTTCCCATCATTATTGATGTAAGCGGGGTTTTAAATTCATGGGATATAGTTGAAATAAAGTCTGTTTTGGCTTTTTCAAGCTGCTTAAGTTGGGTCACATCCTTCAGCAGTATTATAAAACCTGTTACCCTGGACTCCATATCCCTTATCATGGTTACTATTACATTAAAATAAAATTCTTCCAGCTGCTCTATTTTAATAATCCTGTTATTCAATTCCACATTTTCCCCAAAGGCATTTGATATTATCTCAAAAATTTCCTCATTCCTTATAGCTTCAAGAAAATGCTTGTTGACTACCTTTTCTTCTTCAATTCCGAAAAACTTTTCACAGGCATCATTTAATAACAGAATTTCGTAGGATGTATCAAGTACAATTAGAGGATCAGGTATGCTTTTTACTATCGCCAGGGATTTATTCTTTTCTGTCAAAAGCTTGCCTAAAGCACTCTGCTCATATTCATGCAGTCTTTTTGTCATTTTGTTGAACTCTGCAGAAAGCTCCCCAATCTCGTCCCGGGTCACTATATTTATTTGCTGGTTCCAATTTCCGACCTTCACCGATTTTACCGTTTTTGTCAATGTGTCCAACGGTTTCATGAATCTTTTGGTGAAGTGTATTGACAACATGAGTCCCCCAATAACGGCCAAAGTTGAAAGCACAAGTATTATGTACATGGACCTATGTGTACTTTTCGTGGCGTCATCCTTTGCACTGAACATGCCTACCTCATTTAAACGGATAAGTTCGCGCAATTCGCTTTTGATTTTCACAAACTTCGGCAGCATCACAGTATCGTAAAAGTGGGCAGCCCTGTCTACCCCTTCTTTATTCCTGATTTCCTGAAGCTTGGAAAAGAGCATTGAATAGCCCATATAATCCTTGTTAACATTATCCAACAGTTCTCTTTCTCCCGGCTCAGTAATATTATTGCTCTCAGCAATATACCACTTCATAAATTCGTTGCTGTTTTGAGTAAATAACCCAATCCCCTTTTCAACATCAACATTGATATAAATCAGAGCAGCACTGTCCTGACGTTCAAAAGCCTCCAGCATATAGGATATTGCATTTATACTTTTATAATTGTCCACCATCAGCCCGTCAATGGACTTGCTCAGCCTGAACAAATTCAATACAGATGCCGACCCTATTATGGCTATCATTAATACGAGACAGATATAAACCAATGTAATTTTTTCTCTAAGCGTTTTTACCATATCCGCTCTCCTATTATTTATAAATGGATTCACTATAAGTATAGGTTAGTAAGCTCTTTAAATCAAAGAATTCTACCAATAGAAAGCAATATAAACATGAGATAATCCCACGATAATAAAAGATAATCTCGCCTTTTGCTTTCTGGTATATCTGTTATGGGCACCGATCAGTTTGATAATTTTGTTATTAATACCATCATATTTACAAAAAAAGCCACCCTACATGTAATATAGCTGAGCTATAAAGCATATAAGGTGACTTTCACTATTTATTACCTTATTGAACTACTCCAAGGCTTATATTATTTTGCCTTTACTTCCATCACTCCTGATACTGAGCTTCCAGCATCCATTGTGAAGGTATCCTTTGCTTCCTTAGTAGCAAAATATATGTTTCCGGTAACCTTGTTGTTTACCAACGAGAAGTTATTTGCTTCAACATAAATGTCGCCGATAAAGAATCCATACTGAAGAGTAGCTTTTGGGCTCTTGATTGTTAATGATTTTGCTTTTAAAGTAAATAAATGTGTTGCTTTCTTCTTGTCTGCCGGATCATTGTGAGTATAGAGACCTATTTTACGCTTAAGATCTTTTGTCGGATCATTCTTATCATGGAATTCTCCATCCAAAACAAGATCCTTATCAGTTTCAAGGTCTATTATAGGTACAATTATCCAATATCCGTCTTTGCTTATTGCTTTTTCAAAAGCTTCAACATTTTGTACCTGTGTAGGTGTTGCAGTTGATACTGCATCCACATCAAACAGTATTTGTTTTCCTGTTATTGAGCTTGTAGCATCCATTGTGAATGTGTCTTTAGCTTCTTGTGTTGTGAAATATACATTTCCGTCAACTTTAGCATCTACTAACTTGAAGTTCTTTGCTGAAACGTAAAGATCTCCTTTGAAAGTACCCTTTGATATGTTGGCATCCGGACTTTTAACAGTTAATTTCGGTGCTGTCAAAG
>CAZUGK010000174.1:0-2840 GCA_964619815.1 uncultured Clostridiaceae bacterium
AGCCGACAGAACTGCAACGTCACCGGTGCCGCCCATGTTTGCCATGCAAAGCCCCGCTGTAATTGATGATTCAATCGGGAAAAAGCCGACCAGTTTTCCTACAAAGCCTGCTCCGATTATTGCGCCTATTACTGTTAATCCTACCAGAATCAAATACTGCAATGTAAGTGCGTCAATTACCTGTTGAAGGTTGGTGTAGGCAACACCTATCCCTACAAGAAGCACTCCGGTTAAGTTTGTCATTACAAACTGGAACCACTGGTAAGCCCCTTCTTCATATTGCCTTGGCATTATACCCAGTGCCTTGACTACTGCAACGCTTATTATCATCCATGCATATGAATGTATGGATGGTACAAACTTGCCTATTACAGTACCCCAGACGAAGAAAGACAAAGAAATAATAAGACCAATACCCATCTTCTTATAATCAGGAGAATCCTTGGTATCCTCTTCGACAACCATATCTTCCTGGATTACCATCAGCTCACCGTTGCCCGTAAGACTCTGCTTAGACTTTCCAAGCTTGTCAAGCAATCCTGCCGCAACAATGGATAAAGCATTTCCAAGTGCTACTGCCGGCACCATTATCGAAAGCATTTCCGCAGGGTCCTTTGCAAGGGTAGAACCGAATATCTTTGACAGGGGAACTGCACCTGCTCCCATTCCGCCGCCCATAATAGGAATACCTATATAAAGGATGGCTTCCTTTGCACCATAGCCCATGATGACACCACCCAGACCTACAAGGCCCAGGGCTACAATGACTCCGCCCAAAATTGCCGGCAAGTACCTGACAGCAGCCTTTATCAATAATTTTCTGCTCATTCCAAAAATACTCCCTGTAATGAGCGCTGCAATATAAAAATCTAAAAATCCGCCGCCCTTCATAAAGGTGCTCATGATGTCAATTGATTCCTTGGGGAAAATATTATATGTCGCTATAGCAGCAGAACCGAAGATTATGATTATAGGCCCTCCGCCAAGATAGCTTCTTACAATTGGCAAATGATTGCCTATTTCACCGAGAATTGCTCCCAGCACAAGCATAAGAGCGAAAGCACCGATCATTCCCCCTGGAAGCACTTTTAGAAAGGTCCCCAACAATACTACAGCAGTAACAATAACAAATACCGGAAGAGAAAGACCCAAGATTTTGTATTCCTTTTTAGCTGTTGTTTCCATCATATTCCTCCTTTATTTTTTTATACTCTAGCAACCCCGGTTTCCCTGGCTGCTTTAGCAACTGCTTTTGAAACATTCTCTGCTACCCTGCTGTCAAATGCACCCGGAATAACATAGTCTTCATTTAATTCATCTTCAGCGATAATCTGAGCTATGGCATAGGCTGCGGCAATCTTCATAGCTTCATTTATATCAGATGCTCTTGCATCCAGCGCACCCCTGAATATGCCGGGAAATGCAAGTACATTGTTTACCTGGTTAGGATAGTCGGATCGGCCTGTGCCAACTACCTTGCATCCCGCTTCCTTTGCATCCCAGGGAAATATCTCCGGAGTCGGATTTGCCATAGCAAATATTATAGAGTCTTTTGCCATTGATTTTACCATGTCCTTTGTTACTGTATTCGGAGCCGATACTCCGATAAAAACATCTGCACCCTTTATTACATCAGCAAGTGAGCCCTTCTCCCTGTCCAGGTTTGTTACTTTTGCAATTTCCTCCTTTGCAGGATTCAGCTTGCCCCTTCCTTCATATATGGCCCCTTCTCTATCGCACAAAACCACGGTTTTTAAGCCAACCGACATAAGAAGCTTTGTAATGGCTATGCCTGCAGCACCGGAGCCGTTAATGACAGCCTTGATTTCCTTCAGCTCCTTGCCTACAACCTTTAATGCATTTATTATCCCGGCAAGTACAACAACTGCAGTACCATGCTGATCATCATGGAAAACCGGTATGTCTAGCTCCTCTTTCAATCTTTTTTCTATTTCAAAGCATCTCGGTGCACTGATGTCCTCAAGATTGACCCCTCCGAAGGTAGGCGCTATAAGCTTGACTGTTTTTACTATTTCATCGACGTCCTTGCTGTCAATACATATAGGAAATGCATCGACATTACCAAAGGTTTTGAACAAGATGGCTTTGCCTTCCATTACCGGCATCCCCGCCTCGGGTCCAATATCCCCCAGTCCGAGTACCGCCGTCCCGTCGGTAACTACGGCAACAAGATTGCCTTTTGAGGTATATTTGTATACATCGTCTTTATTGTCATGTATCTTCTTGCAGGGTTCTGCAACACCGGGAGTATATGCGGTACTCAAAGAATCCTTATCATTTACGGCAACCTTAGACTTGATTTCAATTTTCCCGATATTCTCCTCGTGCAGTTGAAGACTTTTTTCAAAGTAATTCATAAAATTCATCCTCTCTTTGATTCTTCTATATATCATAGTAAACCACCATAATGCCCTGTGGAATATTAAGTAAATTTATAAATAATTTTGCAAATAAAAAATATATTGACACTTTAATGTCAATATATTTTTACCATAAACCCGGAGTTCAAAATATCTCACACTATTATACTTTTATACAAATAGCTTGGCCTTCCGACGGAGCCATATTCAACCTCTGTACTTACTTCTCCATTATCGGCCAGGAATTCCAAATAGCGTCTCACCGTCACCTTTGATAATCCAGTCTTTTCAGCTACTTCTTCACTTGTCATAAAGCAGTCATGGTTTTTCTCCATAAATTCTCTAATCCTTCTCAACGTATTTCTGTGAAGACCCTTTTCCATTTCATTTATCCCGGCGCTTTTTGTAGCATATGTGATCTTATCAATGTCTTCCTGCGCTAAAGTGTCATTACCATGT
>CAZUGK010000174.1:2850-7258 GCA_964619815.1 uncultured Clostridiaceae bacterium
TATCTTATAAGATAATTAGTCAGCGCCTTTTTTATTCTGTCCCCATCAAAGGGCTTTATCAAATAATCCACTGCACCGAGCTTCAAGGCTTTGTCAATTTCACCGACCTCTTTTGCAGCTGTAACCAATATTACGTCAACGTCTGAGTTTTTCAGGTTTTTTCGCATGGCTTCCATAAGCGATATTCCATCAAGCCCGGGCATATAAATGTCGAGAATCATTAAATCAATTTGCAACGATTCGAGTAGCTTAAGAGCCTTCTCCCCATCGGATGCAACGGCTGCAGCCTTAAAACCCTGAACCCTCTCGACATACCTTTTGTTTAGTTCTGCAACCATAGGATCATCCTCGACAATTAAAACATTAATCATAAGGTAACCTCCTTCGGCAGCTCAACTATAAACCGTGAGCCTTGTCCAAAAATGGATTCGACGCTTATTCTTCCTTTTAATGCTTCTACAGTATCCCTGACCAGGAAAAGTCCGTGTCCTCTGCTTCCCTCTTTTGTGCTGTAGCCCCTTCCAAATATTTTATTTAAATCCTCTGCTTTTATACCAATCCCATTATCAGTTATTTTCATTACAACGGCATTGCTTTGTTCTTTTATAAATATATCTATTGTCTTCGGATTAATGCTGCTTACATTAAGTGCATCCATTGCATTTTCAATCAGATTACCCAAAATTGTAATATATACGCTACTATCTATTCCTCCGGTGTTTTTGCCCAACGAGCTTTCAATATCAATTTTCGCTTTGATTCCCAGCTCTCTGGCCCGGCTTATTTTGCCCAACAGGAGTCCCGCTACGGCAGGATCTTTTATGTTGCTCATAACCAGGCTCAGTACTTTCTGATGTTTTTCCGTTTCATTCATTATATATTTTTTTGCTTCATTTATTTCTCCAAGGTCAATAAGCCCCAAAATTGTATGAAGCTTATTCATAAATTCATGAGTATTTGCCCTTAAAGCATCAACAACCTGTCTGACTCCGGTAATTTCCTCCGCCAGGCGGTGTACTGCCGTTTTGTCGCTGAAGGTTGCTATCGCACCTGCAATTCTTCCATTATCCTTTATTGGAACACGGTTTATAACAACTATCGTATCGTTAATTACCTGCTCCCTATAATACTCAGCCTCACCCGATACCAACACATCTCCCAGTTTGCACGAAGGCAGTCCCTCCAATATGTCAATGCCTATAATATTATCGGGGTTTAATTTCAACATCTTTATTGCTGAAGAATTGACAAGGGTGATTTTACTTTTCTCATCAATTGCAATAATGCCCTCATGCATAGCATCAAGCATACCTTTCCTTTGGGTATAGAGCCTTGCTATTTCCTCCGGCTCCAGCCCAAGAAGGGATTCCTTGATATTTCTTGAAAGTATGGAAACACCAATAACTCCGATTATAAGCCCTAGGAGGGATGTAGCAGTTATCATATCTAAAGCACGGTTTACCTCTTCTCTGAAGCTTATAATGGATTTACTTACCATTACAAATCCGACCTGCTTACCATCATTGTTAAAGACCGGAACAAATCCCCTTATTTGCCTTCCAAGTGTTCCTACTGCTTCGGAGGTGTAGCTCTCAGCCTTTTCCAGGACTCTTTTCTCATCTCCTCCGACAAATTCCTTTCCGATCCTGTCTTTCTTGGGATGAGCATACCTTATGTTGTTCATATCAACTACGACAATTATTTCAACACTTTTGGCTGTTCGAAGTATGTTATCCACGTAGTCCCCAATTAACTGCTGCTTGTCCATTTTCCCAAGGTTCTGCTTTATTACAGGTGAATTGGAAATAATCATTGCCATGTTCATTATATTGGTTTCTGTTTCTTTTCTAATTTCATTAATTCTCCAGCGTGATATATAATAAACAGTGTTCAGAATAGAAATAAATATAACAATTATCATAAACATCATTATTTTTGTCTGAAGCTTTAAATGTATTTTTTTTATTGAATATTTCCTCATCACAATTCACTCCCAATGGTTCATTCACAGAATACGAACAGGCAGCATTGTGTTTCACTTGCATATACATATAAATTTTAATTGAATTTGTATACCTTGCGCGCCAGACGGTATAAGCTTATAGTTATTTTGCTGGCAATTCTGCCCGGAGGATTGGCTACTGCGCCAAGGAGCCTATACCTCAAACGGAAATATAGCTTCTCGTTACTTTCTTTCAAATACGCCCACAGCTCTGTCCTTTTTTTAATGTTCTCTTTTGTTGCGGATATCTCTAAAAATACAGAGGAAATAGTCATCATTATCGAAAGATAATTCATCATATAATTTCTTAGCTTTGCACTTGGCAAATCTTCCATAAGATTGTGCGAATCAATCATAAGCTTGTTCACACGAAGCTGCTGGTCAATACGTTTTATCATAACCGCCTCGTTTACCGACTGGTCCGCACGTCCTATAAAGTAACGGTAAAGATCGATATCCATATAATACAGCGTCTTTACATAGGGCAGCGGTTTGTAAACAAAAAGGTTGTCCACATAAAATGTATGTTTGGGAAGCACCAGGCCGCATTCCCTTAGCAGCTCGGTCCGGTAAATTACAGAATGCATGAGTAGGAATTGATTCGGTTTGAAGTTTCCTATATCCTCCCAGCTGAAAATGCGGTTCTGCGGAAGCACATTCCTGTAATTTACAGTATAGCTGGTATTGTCCTCGGTATGCTCGTATACATAGTTGCATACCATCATGTCCAGTACATTGCCCTTTTCATAAAGCTCCTTCAACTTGCCTAGTACCTCCAGCATACCCGGTACATCAAGCCAATCATCGGAATCTACCACTTTATAGTAAATACCGGCGGCATTTCTCAGTCCGGTATTTACCGCTTCCCCATGCCCGCCGTTTTCCTGATGTATTGCTTTAACTATACTTGGGTAACGGGCAGCATAGCTATCTGCAATTTTTGCGGTATCATCCGAGGAGCCGTCATCAACAATGATTATTTCCACATCTTCGCCGCCAGGGAGCAGTGACTCGATGCAGTGCTCCATATATGCAGCAGAATTGTAACAGGGGATTGCAAAAGTCATTATTTTCATAAGCATTAACCTTCCTTGCAACAAATGATGCTGTCAGCTAATTGCAGTGCGTGTTCTATAATTGCATCCATGTTATAGTATTTATATTCTGCCAGCCTGCCGAGAAGATAGAAATCCGCAAAAGCCCCGGTAAGCTGTTTATATCTCTCATATAGTGAAATATTTTCAGGATCAAGTATGGCATAATATGGCGTTTCGCTTTTTGATCCGGTATATGCCCTCGGATACTCCTTCATGATAGTGGTTTTGCCAGGAATATCCTGCCCAGCTAGATGCTTGAATTCAGTAATTCTGGTAAATGGCTGATCCACTGTATAGTTAATGGTTCCCTTTGGTTGATACCACGTCATATCATGGGTTTCAGACAAAAAGTCCAGAGTCCTGTAGGGCAGTCTGCCGAAGCAGCAGTCAAAAAGCTCGTCCAGGGCACCGGTATATATTACCGTTCCTTTAAACGGCTTGTCCATAAAAAGCATCCCGTCTGACGTCATCCTGAACAGGTCGCCCGAATCTGTGCCAAGCTTCAGGTGTATATTTGGATGGTCCAGCAGCTTTTTAAAAAGCAAGGTAAATCCATTAGCAGGGATACCCTGATATTTATCCTGGAAATACCGGTTATCACGGGAAATAAGAATAGGAACCCTGGCCGTTACAGACGGGTCGATATTCTCAGGAGCAAGTCCCCATTGTTTTTGTGTATAATAAAGGAAAATATTCTCATAAATAAAATTTGCAAGCTCCAGCAGTTCACCGTCTGTTTGTTTACGAAGCTCCGAAATTGTCACACGTTGTTCCATTCCATATGTGCTAATAAGCTTTTCTTCCAGTCTGTGTGCCTTGTCCGGTTCAAAAGCCAAATAAAGAGAATTCAGGTTAAACGGAACAGGCACCAGCTTTCCGTGGATATCAGCCAGAACCTCATGGGAGTAGTCTCTCCACTCTGTAAAACGTGAGAGATAATCGAATACGCGGCTGCTGTAAGTATGAAAAATATGCGGCCCGTACTTGTGTACCAGTATGCCGTCATCATTAAAAAAATCATATGCATTGCCGCCGACATGACTTCGCCTTTCGATAATTAGAACTTTCTTTCCGGCCCGTTCCGCCAGTTCTCTCGCTATGACCGAGCCCGCAAAACCGCAGCCTATGACGAGACAATCGAATGTATCATTCATGTGCTCAGATTACCTCCGTTTGATGAAAAATAGAAAATAATATGCCACCATAGATATTCTACACAGCAAACTCGATATTTGTCAAATGGTAAGTACTGCGCGATAGCGTCAATTTACTGTAGGGAAAAGAAGAATAGATAACATCCTGGAATTGA
>CAZUGK010000175.1:0-2360 GCA_964619815.1 uncultured Clostridiaceae bacterium
AAAGTACTCTTCATTGTCAGTATATAGAATTCCACCTTCTCCGCAAGTTATCATTTTATTGGCCTGAAAACTTGATATGCCGATATCTCCAATGGTTCCAAGATATCTTCCTTTATATGTTCCTCCAAAAGCTTGAGCACAATCCTCTATTACTTTTATGTTTTTTTCTTTCGCAATCTTCATTATTTTATCCATATCCGCTTGGCCACCCTGATAATGTATGACAATAACAGCCTTAGTCTTTGCGGTGATTTTCCTCTCAAAATCGGCCGGGCTTATGTTGATAGAATCGTCAATATCGGCAAATACAGGCAATGCACCAGTTCCTACAATACAGCTATAATCCGAATACCAGCCAAAACCCGGAAGTATAACCTCATCGCCCGGACCTATCCCCAGTGCGTTAACTGCACAAATTAAGGCTGCTGTTCCACTTGATACTGCAACGGCATATTTTGCCCCAAGCATTTTCTTTGCCTCATTTTCAAAATCCTCAGTTTTATGCGGATTACCTATTCCGTAATGCCTGAAGGGGCTCTTTTCCTTTACAACATCTTTAAGCTCATTCAATTCTTCTTCACCTATAAGTGATGCTCCTAAAAGCTTAGTCGGAAATTCTTTTTCTCTTACAGGCTTACCACCGTTAATAGCTAGATTATTCATATAGACTTCCCTCATTTCAATCATTTTATTTTTATTTCTAATTTAGTTCTGCTATAATTAAATTATAGGCTTTGGCTTATAACAAGTACATTTAAGAGATTACGCTTTATATGTATAATATTATTATCTTGCTTTAAGAAAGGCGACAATCCATGCTGGACAAAATAAACAGCTTTCTGCTGCATGTAATAGATACACTGTCTGAAAGTAATCTAAACGATATAATTATATTTGATGATCCTAGCCTAGAGAAGCATCAATCAAATAAAGCTTTTAAAAGCGAAGAATTTATGTTCCAACAAAGCGAACAACATGAATTCTTTGAATTGTTCTTTGTTCTAAGGGGAAAAATTATCATACAATTGAAAGACAGATATTATAAATTAGAACAGAATCAATTCTGTTTCATAGACAGGAAAACCTTTCACAGAATCGGTTGGAGCGTACCGGCTGCCGAAGAAACATATCTACTGTGGGTAGCCGCTTTGGATAATACGCTGAGAATTCATGTTTCAGACTATGGTTCAGGTGAAATTGACCAGTCCTTCGGTCTTGATATTCTTGATGCAAACAATTCTCTGCTTAAAGAAATTTCCAAAGAGATTACTGAAAAAGAAGCAGCCGGCAGCAAGGCAATTGTACTATATTTTAAGACATTTTTATTCCTGCTGTACAGAAAAATCAATATTAATTATGTTACTAAAAATACCAAATGGAGAAACAAAATTATATCCGAAGCTGAAGAATATATAAATAGCAATTTCGAATCAAAGTTGACACTTAAAGAAATCTCCAATGCCGTAGCAATAAGCCCCAATTATTTATCTGCTTTATTCAGGCAGGTTTCAGGGCTAAATTTGAATGAATATATTAGAAATGTTAAAATTGAAAAGGTAAAAGACATTTTATCCAGCTCAGACTTGGGACTTTCTGAAATTGCCCAGAAGTTGGGGTTTTATGACCAGTTTCACCTGAGTAAAATTTTTAAGCAAGCCACCGGAATGTCCCCAACCGCATATAAAAAGTTACAAAAGAGGTGCTGAACAAACTTCTAAAATACTTATCAGATTATGTGCTGGTATTTTCATACCCTAAATTTAAGATACTTAAAATCATTCTCCAGCCCTGCCATACGAGCCCCCTCCTCAGGATAGCCGTCGTCTCCTGGTCTCAGATTGCAGTAGTTCGAAATAAAGCGGTTTGTTTTGTCACGGTCTTTTGCTGCCAGATGATAATTTATAGGGACGACAACATTATAAATAATATTTTCCCTGACCTCAAACCCTCCTGTACATTCATCCATATAGATTCCTCCCGGAAATCCCTGTATGGTTGTAAGCTTACGCTGCTCCTCCGTAAACATATCCGAGTTTGCAATTAGTATGCCGTCTTGGTAGCATGTTCCACTAAAATCACCGTTGTCATGTACCAGATTTCCCTTAATAACGGAACCTGACTGCATGGAAAGTGTGTAGATTCCGGCGCCGTCATGTAGTTTCTGCATTACATGGTGTACATGGTTGTATTCTATCCTGTTGTTTCGTGCAACCGTAGGTTTATGAAAACGGGGATAGCTTTTTAAATGCTTGTTAAAAATTCTCTCATCCGAGTCTTCATCCCAGAATCCCCAGCCCCAGCCAACGGATATCCCCGAGTACGCAACATTGCATATCTCGTTATGGGCAATCAAAGTACCA
>CAZUGK010000175.1:2370-3142 GCA_964619815.1 uncultured Clostridiaceae bacterium
CCACTGGTATAGCCTGCAATTATACCCACGCTTCCTTTGTATTCACACCCTATATCATAAAAATAATTATTTGTTATAGTATTGTCTTCAACAATTTTCCGTTCATCCTCCGGATGTGCGTCCTCCATGGTAAATCCGCCCAATTGTATACCGCTGCCTGCGATATGCACGAACCTGTTTCCAGATACTCTGTTATGCCTTGAACCGTTTTGTATATCCATTGCACCGCTTCCCATCCTGCTAAATTCGCAGCCGGAGAAAAAAATATTCTTCGCAGCGTCCAATATGATGGCAGAAGGAATTTTTAGATAAGAGGAATGTGATATCTCATCCTCCAGAGGATCCTTAATCAAATTGGACTGTACTTCCGCATGACCTGTAATTCCCGTCCTGAGAAAGGTTGTATAGGTAAAGGTTATCCCACTGAATCGGAGGTTGTGCACCGGATTACCCAAAGCACCCTTTACTTCCAGCAGCTTTTCAACCGTAGGAATCACGGCTTCAGCACTATCCATATGTTCACTGTCGCGAGGTATATAATATATCGCCCTTTCCTTTCTGTCAAAGTACCATTGTCCCGGCTCATTCAAGAGTTCAAATGCATTTTCAATGTAGTTGGGGCTGCCGACCTGTACGCCACCCTTGATCTGGCAATCACGGAAGCAGGGCATCCGCATCCTGACAACGGCTCCATCTTTATTGGGAACGATTTCGTCCACAGGGCAGATGGAATGTGTCCAGCCCACATCATAGACAAATTCGATATCTTCTT
>CAZUGK010000175.1:3152-5553 GCA_964619815.1 uncultured Clostridiaceae bacterium
CCGTGGAGTTTTATAACCTTCGTAAACCGGTAATTCGCCTTGAAAGCTTTTAAATGTCTCTATCAGATTGTAAAACTCCATATCTGGATCATTAAGGATATTCCATGCCCCTTTGTCAATTTTCCTGCTTCTGGCACGTACAACACTTTCCCCGTTGATAAAGAAGTGCCGAGTGTATTCTATCTCAGGCACTTCAGCCTTCCATAAATTTATCTTTTCAACGTCCAAAACCTTCTTCCAGCCAGATACCAGGACACCTCCGCTAACGACAGGCCTTTCACCTTCAAAAGCCTTATATACAATATTGTATCCGTTTGTCCCGGAATCCCTTTCATTGAATTCAAGAGTCCTTGTGACGTTGTATATACCTCTTCGGAGGTATACAACTATATCACCACACATGCCGCTGTTAACACCCCTCACTGCATTTTGCGCCATTTCGATGCTTCTGAACGGTTTCTCAAAGGTACCCGGATTAGTATCATTTCCTTCGGGTGAAATATAAAATTCCGACTGTATTGTTTCATTTTCCTTTATCATTGTTATATATATTCCTTTCGAAAAAAGAGCGCAGATATTCAGCATTTTATGAAGAGTATCTGCGCTCTTAATAATTTTGATAAAGCTTTTTATCTATTCAGCGTTTCAATTTTCATCCTAGTAACAAGAGTGTGTTCTTTTGACGCTTCTGAACAAACCGCCAGGCGGTATACTTTTCGACGTCCGCCATCGTATAATTCTTCACTTGATTTTATAACCTTCCCGCCCCACTCCCAGCTCACATGCAATCTACTTTTTTGGGCGCTGAACACTACCGTATTTCCATGTACTTCAATGGGATAATAGCTGTTAAAATTAAATATAACCGGACACTCATCCTTCAAAACTATTTCGTCTGTAATAGTAAAACTCAATGGTTCTTCTGAGTCGACAGTCCTGTTCATTTTCTTCACAGCCTCTCCCCATGCGGATGCTGTATCCATACTTAAGTGCAGCAATTTTTCATTTCCATATCCTGTAGGACAAATTGCTTTCGGGCATGGATTTATCTGGCACATTTTTTGTCCATTGGTATCAAGAAGTGTTACTAAATTATGCATATATGCATACTTGAGTTCCTGGCAAAGAGGATCGTTATACACCAGGCTTCCTCTATCGATCAGTAAATCCTCTCCAAAAGCCTCCAGAATAATCGCACCTTTATCCTCATGGCTATGGCCTTCTGTAGGGCTTGAGCCACACAAATGCAACCTTACCTGACCCATTTCGGTTTCTCTGCGGCTTGTCGCGTGTCCTGTTGAGGTATTGATTTTAAAAACCGGAACTATTTCTTCCTGCCTTGACAAGTCGTCCGGACCGAAGATCAGACTCCTCACACTTGTCTCAAGCCAAACGCCGTTCGACTCGTTGACACTCTTCAAGTTATTATAGTCAAAAGCTTCAACCAAGGTCTTTATCCATCTCGGATCATCTGTCGCCCTGCATAGCATAGTTAGAAAGTCATAAGACAACCCTTGCCCACCTCCATCACTTAACGGAAGTTTCCCCGGTTTCCGCGTTGTTGACATATAGGTTCCGAAATAATCTGCACTATTTAATATTCCAATCGGAATCATTGCTTTTTCATCCAATTTTCTATATCTTGCCAACAAAAATAATGATATTAACGAGTAAAAAATCACCGAACCATAATAAGCCGGTCCTTCTCCAAAAGCCCCGTCGTCAAAAATAATGGCTTTAAGAGTTTCATTAATGTCTTTTTCAGCCTGGTCAAGTTCCCATCCCATTCTCGGCCAATATTGGTTCAAAGCAAGCAATGCCGAGATACGCCCCGCACTGAATACTGTTCCCTGGTTCATTTTATAAATATATTCATTTTTCCCGAAATCATACTTTATAGGAGCAAGACCTTTAAAATAGATGCTATGGCAAATCACTTCCTTGGCATGATCGGTGAGAACCGCTCCCATCCAATCAAGGGAGGCAGCCAATGATATACATGCCGTATTCTGAAAAAAGCTTCTCCACTCAACCGCACTTCCCTGAAAGTCATGCTCTACAAAGCCTTCCGACCAGTTTCTCACATGGCAGAGGCATATGGCATACCGTGCAGCCATTTTGGTTAAAGCCGAATTCCTGTCTATAAGTCCAAAAAATGCGCATTGCTCCATAGGGCGCCACATGGGATATCCTCTGTCGCGGTCTCTCGCCGAATAGCCATAGGGAGTTTCGCCTACGGCGAGATACTGCCTGATCTCCTTTTCGGGTTCTCTCTCCAGAAATTTATACGTCTGCTTTCGCAGTATATCGGCATAAGACTTGTATGGCTCTCTATTCAGCTTCTGCCGTAGCTCTTCCACATCCTGCTTCCCAAAATACAGCTCCAGCTCAGGTTCAATAT
>CAZUGK010000175.1:5563-5967 GCA_964619815.1 uncultured Clostridiaceae bacterium
CGTTTTCCGGCTTTATAAAATCAGGCCATTCACTGTCATAAACTTTAGGATTTTCATAATTTAGATAGTCTTCAAGCCGTCTTTTATTATAAACCCCCAGGTAATATGTATTGAATGCTCCCGCAAAATCGGCATCAGGTATAAATTCAAGCATCAGTCCTTCCAGAATGGAGCCTGCAAAAGCCCCCATAAAGTCTTCGTTTGCATTGCAGCCTCTTTTTTCACATATAGGCTGCCACTCACCATCTACCTTTGCACTGAATTTTAGCAGTACATACGAAGGTACGGCTGCCTGCAGGAAGAGACCGTCATAATCCGATACGTCAAGCTTTCCAGTCCAGCTCCATTTTATGGCAGTTTCCCCGGCTTCTGCCGAATCCCATTGTATCATGGTAGTGTATGCA
>CAZUGK010000175.1:5977-7258 GCA_964619815.1 uncultured Clostridiaceae bacterium
TCCTCAAATTCTCAGTTTGCTTCGTCCCTTCTAAAACCCACTCATTTTCAGGTGAGAGTGCAGGGTCAAAAAAAGGTGCAATTACGGCCTCTGCAGGATTAACAGGGTAAATTCTCATTTTTATATTCATTCCTTTCGTTTTATCCAAGGCACAAAACATAATAACAATGTACCTTTGAGTATGTAATCTTATCTTTGTTTAAACAGCTTTGACAGCAAATCTATAGAAGAGGGCAGACTATGTCTGCCCCCACTCATATAAAAAGCCCTATTTACCGTTAGCCTTCACCCACTCATCCAAATTTGTCTGAATGTCAGCTATTACTTTATCGAGTCCTGCTTTCTTAAGCTTATCGTTAACTTGCGCCAATACCTTTTCCGGATCCTCCGTACCGTATTTTAGAGCCGGTGTATATTCCGTGGCAACCGCACTTATAGCTGTCAACTCAGTTTTTAAAGGTTCGCTGTTGTAATCAAAACCAAGCACCGGTGACGGCTCTGCTTCTTCATTCATTTTTGCGGACTGCTCGAAGATATCTGCTGGTTGACCCTTTAAAATATAGGAATTAAAGGTGTTACCCATTTCCCATGACGCATTTGTCATATAGCCGCTATCTGGAATCAGCTCTATAGTATTGTCTGGATCCTTTTTGTAATGCTTGTTTTCAATACCATAGACAAGCGTATTGTAAAGAGCTTTATCCGAGTACAGAAGATCATACATCATTACAGCTCTTTCAGGATTCTTTGAGTTTTTACTTATGGCCGTCATAGTAGCTGTAACTCCAGCAGTCTCAACAATATTTTTGGCTAGCGGTATACAACATCATATCCATAAGTGCCTTTCATGGAAGCCTCAACACCTGGAGTAAGGTTTCCGCCGGTAAACAAAGCATATTTTTGGGCTTTGGCATCCTGTTGAAAATTCTTTTCAGACACAGCTATATCTTTGCGTATATAGCCCTCTGTATACCATTTTCTAACCAGGCCTGCTCTCTGCTTATAAGCTGCTGTCTCATAAAGGTTTACCACCTTCATATCTTTTTTGTTAACCACTATATAATCATAACCCCCAATAAACCGAACCGTCGACAGGATCTTCATAAGGCACTAATGCTGATGTGGCAAAGTATAGCGGAGAGGTACCATTTGCTTTTTCCCCGTCTTTTACCTTGCTTAAATATGGTTCCAGATCTTCCAACTTCTTTATATCCGCAGGATTAACCTGGTATTTATCCATTAGATCCTTGCTTGCGGTTATTCCCATATTATACGAAAAAA
>CAZUGK010000176.1:0-7171 GCA_964619815.1 uncultured Clostridiaceae bacterium
TATAAAGGTAAATAGCGAAGGGTTCAATGGATAATCATCCATACCAAGGAAAAACTTCGTTTTTTATGGCCATTTTTCAGCGGTTTCCTTGGCACTTTATGTTCAATAATTAGACATTGCATTATATTAGTATTTATTAACATTATTGTAAAATACTAACTTATATTGTATTATAATTATATATATTTAGACAGTAGGTATAAATAAAAAATGAGCATTGGAGTGTGGAATAATGTTGAAGAGAGCACTAATTTTTACTGCTATTGCTGCTGTAATAATGGTAGGAGTCTGGAGATTAAGAGATACTAATATTACTGAAATACAGGTTAATGATAATATAAATAAAGTTGAAGAAGGGACACCTGAAAATGATAAAAGCTATGTATTAAGTGCATCCCCCCATGGAGGCAAAAAAATAGTATGTACTAATAACAATGAATTAGTACTTTATGTGAAAAGTGGTGGTAATGAGACTTCAAAGGTTATATACAAGGGCTATTCACCATTATCGGATGATCCGTATTCAATGTATAATTTTGAAGATTATAATGTACAATGGTCTCAAGACGAAAGATATGTTTTTATAAGGGATAGCATATATGATATTGAAACTGATAAATTGACAGAAATAAAAAGTAATGTTGCTTTCGGCTGGGTCGGAAATAAAGGGCTATACATGAATAATGGATATTACTACACAATGGATGCTGATGACGGTTACTCAAATTATATGGCTATAGCCAAGGAAATAAATGTTTTTGAGAAGGGTAATATCAGGATGCTTGCGCGTGCAGAAGATGATAACTATTTTGTGCGGGATAATATACATTTGGGGAAAACGTTTAATATTGAAAATAATTGCATGGTCGTGGATACAGCTTTAATGTAACTTGTAACCTCTAAAAAAGATAGCCTTCTATGAAAATAAACAATCATAGAAGGCTATCTTTCTAAGATGTAATTTAAAGCTGTGCACCATAGGTAGCACAAGAACTCTGCCAAGCAGGCCATGACGTAATGATATAGCTGCAGTAAGTAACCCCTCGGATTGCAGAAAATTCTCACTACCTAAAACGAGCTTTTCAAAGCTTCCACCTTAACATCCTTATATATAAACTGGTGTATATGCTCCCTGGTTAGTGACAGGTCGGTGGTAAGATACCAGACACCGTGAATTATCTCTCCTTTACAGTAGCCGTACAACGGGAAACGGTACCAGTCTATATCTCCTATTCCCTGTCTTAGCACCTCTATTCCGGTTGCTGCGATTTCCCCTGCAGAAAGGCTTGTTTTAACATAAGGGAGGAGTGTTGCTACAATACCGGGATATTTGGTGATGTCCTGGTTCTCAAGCTTTTCGAATAATGCGGACAAGACATTTTTTTGCCTTTCAGCCCGGTCAAAGTCACCTTCCCCTACTTTCCTGATCCGGGCATATGCAGTAGCCTGGTTGCCGTTCAGAAGCTGCAGCCCGGCTTTTTTTACGGGAGTAGCCTCTTCCTTTTTCATTTCGGCAACCTCCTTCATATATTTGTTTATCTCCTGGATTTCCTTTTCCTTGACATCTACTTCGACTCCACCCATGGTATCGATGATATTGGAAAGACCTACAAAATCTACAATAGCGTAATCAGTAATATCCAGACCGAAATTCCGGTTTATTGTTTTGACGGCAAGCTCCGGACCACCAAAGGCATAAGCTGCATTCAGCTTATTCTTGCCATGTCCTTCAATCTCAACATACGTGTCACGCATGAAGGAAGTCAGCTTTATCTTTTTGTAGACCTTATCGATAGAAAGAACCATGATGGCATCCGAATGAGCGGATTCATATTTTTCACGTCCGGTGTCAATACCGAAAAGAGCGATGTTTGTTACCTTGTCCTCCTGTTCCTTTTGGGAGGCCTCCGGGGAAACAGTGTTTCCGTTTAGTGAGGGCTTATCTTTGGAAGAGTATGAAGGATAAAATACATTGCTCCAAAGCAATATAGCCGAAGCAATAACAATAAACATAAGGACTATTGATTTTCTTTTTTTCATTTTCCCACCTCGCTGCTCTCCGATTCATAGCTTTCCAGGGTTTCAAAGGAGTACCCCTTGGATTTCAGATAGTCGATGATCTCAGGCAGGGCTTCTGCCGTTGTATCCTTGGTATTGCTGTCATGCATGAGCACAACAGCATTGTCCCTGTTTTCTGTGGTTTCCTTGATTCTATTGATAAGCACATCTGCAGGAACGTGCAGGGCTTCGGCATCACCGTTTAAGGCATTCCAATCAACGCTTATATAGCCTTCCTCCTTTACACGCTCCCGGAAAGGCAGCCGCTTTTTTCCGAAGGAACCTGCAGGAAACCGCAGTATATTGGTTTCAAAATCTTCACCCAGTATGGTTTTTAATACTTCTTCCCATTTTTTCACGTCAGCCATAAAATTGTCAGGACTTGAATAAATGAGCTTGTAATTATGTGAATAGGTATGATTGCAGATAAAATGTCCTTCCTCCTGTATTTGGTGCACAAGCTCCGGGTTTTGCTCAGCCATTTTTCCAATAACAAAAAAGGTCGCTTTTATATCATATTCTCTTAGTACTTCCAATATTTTTGGTGTAATCAGGGGAGAGGGACCGTCGTCGAAGGTGAGGTAGGCTGTTTTGACCTTTTGGACATCTGTACCCGGGTGAAGCTTTCGATCCTCCATAATTTTATTTTTACTCAACTGATTATCTTCTTCCTCAACCGGTTGTGCAGCTTCTTCCGGATTGGAGCTTGTCCCATCGCTGATTATGACAGCCGGATCATCTTCACTTCCGGGAGCCGCGGCTGTGGATTCCGTTGGTATAATTTGCTGGAAGCCTACAACCGGTACCAGCATCAAAGCTAAAACAATAATTGATAATATTCTTTTAAAAAGATTGGACATGATCTCTTCCCCCTGTATGCAAAAAATCACTTTGTTACTTTTATGCTACCGCTTTTCTTTCGACATTGATTTACAAATAAGTTAAAATAGGTTACAGGAGGGTTAAGAAACGATAATGTTGTTAACCGTTTTGTAACACTTTATAAATGTACCTTCTGCTACAATATAGATGACGTTATATGAAGCTGAGCTGATCATTGGGTTGGTTTGTATTGCTTCGTATTTCAGAAAATCTATGTTGTAAAGCTGGAAAGTGGAGTGATGCTTTTGGATACAGGAAAAACCAAGGTGATGATTGTGGAGGATGAAGCTTCCATTCGCAGGTTTATAGCCATTAACTTAAACCGCAGCGGCTTCGATGCGCTGGAAGTAGAGAGTGGAGAGAAAGCCCTGGAGCATTTTAAACGCTTTATGCCCGAAGTTGTTATCCTGGATGTCATGCTTCCGGGGATGGACGGTTTTGAGGTATGTCAAAGGCTCCGGGAAATGATGCCGGCGGTGATTATCATAATGTTAACCGCCAGAGGTCAGGATATGGATAAAATCATGGGCCTGGAGATCGGCGCCGACGATTACATGGTGAAGCCCTTTAATCCATTGGAGCTGATTGCGCGTATCCGGGCAAACCTCAGGAAAGCGGACAATGCAAAGCTTATGACGGATTCCTGCCTTTACTATATGGATTTGAAGCTTGATATGGCAGCACAAAGATTCTATAAGGGAATGGCAGAAATTGAACTTACACCAACTGAATTTACCATTATGAAGGTTTTGATGAGGCATCCCGGCAAGGCCTTCAGCCGGGATGAACTTCTTAATACCGTATGGGGCAAAAACTACTTCGGCGATATGAAAACGGTTGATGTGCACATACGAAGAATAAGGGAAAAAATCGAGGATGACCCATCAAACCCGCAGTTTATTGAGACTGTCTGGGGAGTAGGGTATCGGTTGCGGGGAGACTAAAATGAAAAGTATAAAAAAGAGACTGGTTGTCAATTTTCTTTTTATCATTATCGTAACTGTAGTTATCCTGGAGATCTCCCTGATCGGATTGGTAAGGCAGAATTATTACAAGAATCTGGAGGATAACCTGTTTACTCAAATCAAGGTCTCCTCTGATCTTTATTATAGATATTTTTCTGATGCGACCCTGCACGAGAATGTGCTTAACAATGTGGACACATTCTGGAAGCAAGCATCGGTACAGGTTGAAATAATCGATACATCAGGCAATATACTCATGGACTCCATAGGAATTATCGCTCCGGATGCATCCAAAATGGAAGATGTCCAAAAAGCTTTGGCGGGGCAAAAGGGGAAATGGATTGGCAATGTGGGGTATGATAGGTCAAAGGTCATGGCGATTTCGTATCCCCTCAAATCAGGAGATGAAATTGTAGGTGTGCTGCGGTTTATTGCATCCCTGAGAGAAATAAACCGTGATATCCGGCGGATCGCTCTTGTGTTCATAGCATTTGGAGGTCTGGTTATTATGATTTCCGGCTTTTTCAGCCTTTTCCTCGCAAATTCCATTGTCAGGCCGTTGAAGGAGGTTACCGCTTCAGCCGAAAGGATGGCTTCCGGGGATTATAGGGCTGAAAGCACAAACAAATCCGAGGACGAAATCGGCAAGCTTTCGGATACTTTAAACTACATGGCAAGGGAAATATTGAAGAAGGAGCAGTTGAAAAACGACTTCATTTCGTCCGTTTCCCATGAGCTGAGGACGCCGTTAACCTCCATAAAGGGGTGGGCAGTAACCCTGAAGAACGGCTTTGAAGACAGGGATATCCTGATGGATGGGCTTGATATTATTGAGAAGGAAAGCGACAGGCTTACCCATATGGTGGAGGAGCTTCTGGATTTTTCGAAGTTTGTTTCCGGGAAAATTACGCTGGAGAAAAAACCGGTCGAGGTCACAAGCATCCTGGAGCATATACGAAAGCAGCTGAGTCCTAGAGCGTTGAGGGAGCAGATTAATTTTCAGGTTTCCTGCGATTCGGATTTTCCTTTAATGGATACGGATGAGAACAGGCTGAAACAGGTTTTCATAAATCTGTTGGACAATGCCTTCAAATTTACGCCGGCGGGCGGTAGCATATCCCTTACGGCACATTATGCTGAGGGTGCCTTCCTCTTCCGTATAAAGGACACGGGGTGCGGTATTGCTGAGGAAGAACTGCCCAAGGTAAAGGAGAAATTCTACAAAGGCAAGTCAAGCAAATCCCAGAACGGCATAGGACTGTCCATTTGCGACGAAATCATAGGGCTGATGCGTGGAACCTTGGAAATAAAAAGCCGGACGGATCAGGGGACAGAGGTATTGATAACGTTGCCGCAGCAGGAGCGTGATTAAATGAAAAGGCATTACGCTTATTTTATTTTACTGTTAATAGTTCTGTTTGTTGCAGGTTGTGCTGATGGCTCAAGGGAATCCGCCGATAAGATCAGTTCACCCCGGAACCGGCTGATACCGGTTGCCGGAACGTGGGAGGTTGCCGGAGTAGTAGAAAGCGGAGCCTTGAAGCTGGAAGACCTTCCTGAGCCATGGCCGGGGAAAGACCTTCAGTTTTCGGAGGATTATGCTCTGCTGGGGGATAATATACTGGAAAAGCCCCGTTATAAAATAAAAAGGGTGAATAAAGAAGAGTATTTATTGTACGGACACAAATCCCTTCCAAAGGAGCTGGACACGCCTGACGAGGAACTGGACGTCATTACTGTTACGGATGAGGACAAGTTCCTTTGCGAAATCATCAGGGTCAGCAGCGGAGCATTGATATTGGAAATAGATAACCGCAGCTTTTACTTGAAGAAAATATCCGATCAGGTAAGTCGGCGTTCTGATATAAAATACTATGAAATTGCCGGAAGCCTTAACCCGGCGGCAGATAACGGCAAGGGAATACCAAAGACAGGTGTACTGGTGGGATTCTGTTCCCCGGATACGGGCAGCAATAATAAAGGGGATAGTACATATAATTACCGGACGCTTTGGATAGCTGCAACAGATAAGAAGCTTCATCCGGTCCTTAATATACAGGGTATCCTTTTTCCCAGAAGAAGCGGGTTCTGGCGCATGGAGGCAAAAAGAACCATTACCGCACATCCAGTCGCGACGGAGCAAAAGGAAGCGAAAACGGATATACCTGTTGAGCCTGCAAAAGAGGAGGTCAGGGCCGGCAGCATAACAAGGCGCATACACTATGTGGGCAATGATTATGTATCCATTGAAAGCAAGGATGCAGATACGTTGGAGAGCACGCTTCAGGTGTTGCCGATAGATAGCCTGCCGGGCATAAAGGCAGTAAAGCTTTCGGATTTATCCGGCGAAGCGGGAGCTGCTTCCATGGAAGCGGGAAGGAAAAGGGAAATAGAGACGCTGAAAGCTGATGGCGGCAGTCTTGCAGAAGATATGGGACAAAATGATTCCTTTGGATTGGAACGGAAAATGGGACATTGGTTTTTTAAGGGAAGAATCAACTATAGGAAGGATGGCAAGGCTCGTTTTGCTGATTACAATATAAACGTAATCCCGCCTGCAGAGCTGATCTTCTATGATGAGCTGTCTGTACCGTGGACTGCGGTTAAGGATAGGGTCCCGGAAGCGGTAGATGTCTTTACTTCTCCCAACAGGGATATTGCCCTTGTTATTACGAGGACGGAGCTTATTATATTTGGCATTAGCAATGGCAAACTGGAAAACCAGCCCTTGGGGAAGATCAGTTTGAAGGCAGGAGAAACAGTTGTAATGGCGGAATGGGCTACCGGCCGTTATGTGGAGGCCTGGGAAAATAGCTTTTACAGCAACAAAGAAGTGTCAGGTGCACAGCTTAACACGAAAATAGATTAGCAATAGATAACAGATTGGAAGTAGTCTCCCAAAAAGTTATACGGCACAACAACGAAAAAGGGCAATACAAATAGCAATATGGCAATAGAGATTGAAATAAAGTAAAATGTTACTTTTGTAACTGGAAATAGTGTGACTGTTAACAGCGGTCCGAGGGTTCGGATCCCTCTCTCTCCGCCATTATGAGTATTTTGAAGTACATATATAAAGGGGCTGCTGCACAATGAATAAAGTTCATTGTGCAGCAGCCCCTTAGCTATTTGTATACATATCAATATAGCCTTTTCAGAAATTTTATATTTTGCGGTATAAATCGATATTGCATTTATATTCGAAATATTTTATATTATATAATATAATTGGGTGACTAAATATACAAATTATTTAAAATTGGGTG
>CAZUGK010000177.1:0-7140 GCA_964619815.1 uncultured Clostridiaceae bacterium
AATGGATATCTGTTATGTATTCATCTTTATATTATATAAAAAACGCCGCCAAAAGGAAATCATTGCAATACAAAAATCAAAATCCTAAAGCTCTCCATAAGGTCTTCCGGGTTTTCGAGTGAAATAAAAATATAAGCATATTTAGTTTGCAATTCTTTCTTTATTTGAAAAAGAGATTTTCTCTATGTAAGCTATAACTTCTGATGATATTTCATCAATAAGCTTCTCTGCATTAATAGTCATTAAAATATTCTTTCGTCGATAATAATCAATTAATGATTCTGCCTGTTCGTGATAAGAAAGAAGTCTATTAAATACCGTCTCTTCCTTGTCGTCTGCTCTTTGGATCAAAGTCACATGGCAAACATCACACATTCCTTGCTCTTTCGGCGGATCATTCTCTATATGGAACGTCTTTCCACAAATTGGGCAGACCCTTCTTCCGGCAAGTCTTTTTACGATCACTTCATCGGCTATATCGAAATTAATTGCACAATCTAATTTAATTCCTATTTTATTTAGCACTTTATCCAGACCTTTTGACTGTGGTATTGTTCTAGGGAAACCGTCAAGAATAAAGCCAAATTTGCAGTCGTTTTTCGTTATTCTGTCTTGAACAATGCTGATTGTAATTTCGTCTGGAACTAGAAGACCTTTGTCCATGTATCCCTTTGCCAGCACTCCGAGAGGAGTCTCATTCTTAAGGTTATGTCTGAAAATATCTCCTGTTGAAATCTGTGGTACGTCCAATTTTTTTGATAATAAAGCTGCTTGAGCCCCTTTACCCGCTCCAGGTGCCCCAAGTAATACTATTCTCATTTTATCCTCCTATTTGAATCTATTTATTAATATTTCATTCAAGGGTCATACCCTATTTGTAATTACACCCGAATCCAGCTGACCGATCACATAACGCCACGCCACTTGAATCATGAGAACTTGTATTGGAGCCATGATGATGCATTTAATGATTCTCGCCGGTAAAATGGCTAAAAACGCCTGACCAGTAATCATATAGATCCATAAAGTATCCAGCCCCAATGTAACCACAAACATTGTAGTGATGACCGAGAAACAGATTAGGGCAAAGGAGAGCGGTCTCTTATATAAAAAGCTGCCATAAATTATACCCGTAAGAAAAGTAGTAAACGTAAATCCAGGGAAATACATTCCTGTGGGGAACAGCATCATACCCATAATGTCTGCCAGAGCAGCGGCGACACCACTAAATAATGGGCCAAACATAATTGCTGACATTGCAATAGGCAGAAAAGTAAAGCCAATTCTCACGATTGGTGTCTGAATTGAGAGAAATCTCGTCAATATGATTTCCAATGCGACAAATATGCCCATGAAAGCTATCGTTTTAATGTGATTATTCTTCATTTTAATTCTCCTTCTCTTTTGAAAAGACTCAAGCAAAAAGAGTACACATTTATTGCAGGATAAGGGAAAGAATAATTGAAGGTATCCTACGCAAGGATACCTTTTATTTATATGCTTCCCAAGGATCTTATAATATCTTACTTTATCGTTCCCTGATCAATTCCATAGTTCATCATCTGTTGGAACTTTATTATCTTTCATGAAATACCCGATCCTGGATATATTTATAAGATGTTTGTAGTCTAGGTTTTCAGAAATACTATTATTTCCCCACGATCCACAGCCTAGAGTATTAGTAGGAGCAAAGCCATTAAAGAAACTTCCGCCTGCACTCGTTGCACTGGCCTGGTTTATTACAAATCTACTGACTTCCAGTCTTTCTCCGGCATATTCTATATTTTCTTTGCTATTTGAATGGATCGCTACGCTATGTCCCTTTCCTTCCATTTCAAGATTTGATTTTGCGATTTCAACTGCTTCGCTGAACTTATCATATTGATATACAGACAGCACCGGACACATTTTCTCTTTTCCTAAGATATCATCCTGATCATCTATATCTACAATAATAACTTTTGTATTCTGAGGAATATCTATCTCAGCTATCTTAGCTATCTTTTCAACGGTTTGGCCAATTACGCCTTTATTCATCTCTCCGCAAACAAATATTGCCTCTCTTAATTTTTCTCTTTCTTCTCCATTTGCAATATGATATGCACCATTTGCAACAAATTCGCGGATGATCTCATCGTATTTTTCGGAAGGGATTATGGCGGATTGTTCTCCGGAACAAATGATACCATTATCAAATGTTCTTCCTAGAATAATTTTAGGTACGGCATCTTTTATATCCGCATCCCTGTCAATAATGCACTGTACGTTTCCTGCCCCGACCCCAAGAGCTGGTTTGCCACTGCCGTAAGCGGCTTTCACCATTCCCATGCCGCCTGTGGCAATTACAACATCCGCGCGCTCAATCAAATTTTTCGTATTTTCTCTAGAATGCTGATCCAGAATTTGAATTAAGTTTTTTGGAGCATTCATCTTTTCTAATTCTATGTTGATGAGGTCAACCGTTTTAGTACTTGTTTCAAGCGCCCTGTGATGGGGCGTTATAATAATCGCATTGCGGCCCTTCAAAGCAAACATCGCATTTGACATTGGCGTTACAGTAGGATTTGTCATAGGTGTTATCGCAGCAATTACACCCATAGGCTTTGCAATCTCCGTGATTCCTGTTTCTTCATCCCTTTTGATAATTCCTACCGATTTTTTATCTCTGAGGTTATTCCATATTACCTTCGCCTTCATTTTATTTTTAATCACTTTATCCTTATAAATGCCCATGCCCGTTTCTTCAACAGCAATCTTTGCAAGAAGTTCGGCATTGTCATGAACAGTTTTAGCAATTATTTTTACAATCTGATCAACTTGTTCCTGACTATAATTTTCATATTCCTTTTGTGCTTTCTTTGCTCTATCAATATACTGACTGATATAATCTTTACTATCCATATTTAACCTCTGCTTATAATCTTCTTTTGATTTGATGACTCCCGCTACGCCATTTTCTTAAGGAAATATTCATCCTGGATATAGTTATATCCCGCGTCATATGCTGCAAGATTCATCTCAGCAACATTTTTATTAAAATTTCCTCGAATTGCGTCTCTCGTTGATTGATATTGCAATTTGGGCAAAAGTTTCGTAAGCGCACCTAACATTACGATATTTACAGTTACAGGTTTAAACTTCGTATCCGCGATTTCGGAAGCAGGTATTTCATATATTTTATATTCATCTTTTGGATCCACTTTTACCAATGAACTATTAACTAAAATAATTCCTTCTTTTTTCGTTTGCTTTTTATATTGATCGTAGCCAAGCTGATTAAAAGCAATAAAGATATCTGCTTTCTCAACTTTCATATAGTCTATTTCTTCACTATCAGAAACAACAACTTCCGCTTTGCAAGCACCGCCTCTGGCTTCCGGCCCATAGCTTTGTGTTTGGGAAACATTGCAGTTTTCATTAATGCCATATACTTTGGCTAAAATAATAGCAGCGGAAATCACCCCATGACCACCAGCACCAACAATTCTAATCTCTCTTCTCATTTTATTGTTCCTTTCTTTCAACATTGATGCATCCATCAGGACACATCATTTCGCATAATTTACAACCAATACATTTTTCTTTCTCTGAGGCGTATGGTATAAGTGAGCCAAAGCTTTGCCTTTCCTCTGACATTGCAAAGACACTTTTCGGGCATGCATTTATGCAGATTTCGCAGCCTTTGCAGTATTTCTTATCAATTGTAATATTCATACTTCCACCTTCTATCATCCTTCTAACCAATTTGCGCTTTCAAACGTTCAATTTTATCTGTATACTCCATTTTGCTAGCATCCTTTTTAAAATTTCCAATAATTTGCTTCCCACCTGGCTGTTCCTCAGCCCAGTTCTTAGCTAAAACAGTGTTTTCTTTTATCGTCTCCATCATCTTCCATGGATCTCTGTCTTTGAAAACACTTTTTCCTGCCTGCACCGGGCATTGAGATAAAACCTCAATAAAGGAGAAGCCGTTATGCGTTATTCCATCTTTAATCGCTTTCTTCAGTTGGTTAGGATGGGCAACCGTCCATCTTGAGCAGAAGGTCGCACCAGCGCACATCGCAATTCTGCATCCATCAATTGGTTCATCAAAAGCACCAAAAGGACTTGTCTTAGTCTTCGAGCCAGTTGGCGTAGTTGGCGATTTCTGTCCGCCTGTCATTCCGTAAATAAAGTTATTAACCATAATTACAGTGATATTAATATTTCTGTTTGCCGCGTGCAGTAAATGGTTTCCACCAATCGCCAAGCAATCGCCATCACCTGTAAAAACGATGATATTCTTCTTAGGCTGGCTTAGCTTTAAGCCCTCTGCAAAAGCAATTGCTCTCCCGTGAATAGTATGCATAACATCCATCTTTAAATAGGGAGGAATCCATGAAGAACATCCAATTCCACTCACGCAGGCAGTATCCTCTTTGATGCCAAGCTCTTCTATTGCGTTAATAGCTGCATTTAAAATAATTCCATTTCCACAACCGGCACAAAATATATAAGGGAGTGATTCTTTTTTTATGTATTTTTCTACCAAGCTATTCATTTCTTGTTCCTTCTTTCATAATTACTTCTACTAATTCTGTAGGTTGATGAATATTTCCACCTAATTTAGATACCGAGATCACGCTGCTTTGCTTTAAGCATCTTTCAATCTCGTGGCAATATTTACCCATGTTCATTTCAGGAACAATAACAGTCTTTATGTTGCCAACAAGGTTTTTGATTTGTTCCTCAGGGAAAGGCCATACGATATTAATCTTGATCAATCCGACTTTCTTTCCATTTTCTCTCGCTACTTTAACAGCCCTCTTAGCCGATCTGGCCACAGTTCCATAAGCGATGACCACCATTTCCGCATCATCTAAAAATTCATGCTCAATATCTGCGAGCTCAGCCCGATTTTCTCTAATCTTGTTCACCAGATTATCAACGAATTCTCCGCTCTTATCTGCAATATGCCCGATTCTTCTGCCGCGCTCATCATGTAATTGGCCTTCGACAAGCACATTGTGCCCTTCAAAGAAATTTACGGCAGCGGGAATGTATTTTTCATTGCGGCTGAAAGGTTCATCACATTTTGCTACAGGTGCCATTTCTTCAACCTCAATAAATTCAGGTATCGTGATTTTCTCTCTCATATGTCCGACAATCTCATCTGCGAGAAGAATTACAGGTGTTCGAAATTTCTCTGCCAGGTTAAATGCCTTGATCGTATAATCATACATTTCTTGGACAGAGGCAGGAGCCAGGCATACTATCTCGTAATCCCCATGGCTTCCGTATTTTGCCTGATAAATATCCTGCTGTGAAGAAAAGGTTGGCTGACCTGTAGCGGGGCCGCCTCTCTGAACATTTACAACAACAACCGGAGTTTCCGTTTCAACTGCATAGCCCAGCGCTTCCTGCTTTAATGTGAAACCCGGTCCAGACGTTGCTGTCAGAGATTTTTTCCCACCCCATCTGGCACCTACAATTGCACACATTGCAGAAATTTCATCTTCTGCTTGCAGGAATGACCCATCTTTTTCTTTTAGTAAAGCTTCTGATAAATATTCTATAATCTCCGTAGACGGCGTAATCGGATATCCGGCAAAGAATCTGCATCCTGCATGTATTGCAGCTTCTGCGCAAGCTTCATTACCTTGCAGCACTCTTTCTCCCTTTGTCTTGATATTAATTTTCTTCAGCATAATATTTCCTCCTATCTTTTGCACTTTTAGAATATCATCCTCACACAAAAATACAAGCTGTATACAGCTTGTTATCCGTTAATAAATGTTTAATAATTGTTCATAAAATAACTTAATAATTGTGTACAATCTGCGTTTATAACGATTACCGTCAATAGTACACCAAGCTCCTTATAATTATTAGCTCATCTGATTCCAAATTTGTTATCTTAATTAAGAATTCTTCTGTTATCAATCTTGAAATGCTAAGAATATCAGTCTCTTTTATATCATGGTAACGTTCGCTGCCAACAACAATATTAGCGCAACCTTTCACTACATATAGTGATTCGGAAATATTGTCATAGCTGTGTGTCGTTTTACACTTGGAGATTGTTAAAGTTTCGCCACGTCTTATAAAAATAGGCTCAATTTCTCCATGGCAGCTTTTATCCATGATCAGATTAAAATCTATCGCCTTTCCATAGCTTTTCGTATTCCAATCTCCCATAAATCTATCTTGTTGGAACGGTTCTAAGTTAACTGTATAATGATCTCTATGCTCCAGTATCAGATCTCCTTTAAGAACCATTAGCACTCTATTGAACCCGGGAAGACTAGTAAATATTGATTCTTCAAGTTCAATTTTTGCAGAGCTGATTCGCCACAAAAAATTTCTCTTTTCGTACTCTGCTTGTTCAGGGTATATCGATAATTGAGTAGTAGTGCCACCCGACCAGCTATTAACTCTATATTCCGCTTTATTTACTACTTCAGCGATCATACTTTCATCACTCTTCACTTCTAAATATTAAAAAGATAAAATAATTCCTTCATTTTGCTCGGAAAATACTGCCTCATGGCCTCTACAATCGTACTAACTCCTTGTAAATTGTGACAGCCATCAAGAATCACATATGGAAAAGAATTCATGGTCTCAAGTCTTTCCGGAATATACGCCTTTGTAAGATCTTCGGATACAGACAAATCGCATAGTCTCCGAATTCTCTGAATGCCAAGGTTTATTTTAAATCACCACAATTTTGATTTCTCTCCATTCCATATGTTGCTTCCTGCTGACATTTGAATACTAATTGGCAATTGACAGTAGATCTTTCTTACTTATTTTCATTGCCACCTCCGCTCTGACTTGAGAGTTAGCCAAATGATTTAGGATTGTTTCAACGGCTTTTTTCTCGTCTCGCGCTTTAATAGCTTCAAGGATTTCTCGGTGCTCTTCGAGTATTTCTTTCAAATTGCTTTCACCGTAAACTGTGACTTTCCTCGTCTGCTGCACATACTCCTGATAGGACTTTAAAATTTGACCCAATAATCTGCTTCTTGAAGCATTATAAACGATCTCATGGAATTTCTTATTGAGTTCCATCACTTTATGACCATCGATTTTTTTTGTATAGAATTCCATAATATCAAATTCATCTTGCAACTGCTTGATTTCTTCTTCTGTGATTTT
>CAZUGK010000178.1:0-7120 GCA_964619815.1 uncultured Clostridiaceae bacterium
AAAGCCAGCATACCCTCACGCCAGGGGATTTCTTTTTCTTTTTCAGGCTTTTCTTTATTTTTCTCAGGGTTAAGGTATTGCTTCATTCTGCTGACAACATTCCTCTTACCTGAAAAGCATGTATAAAGCGAGTATATTACAACCGTAAGGCTTATAAAAAATATCAGCAGCAATAACTCCATCATGCTGTTATCCCTCTTTTCTCATACCTGGTCAAACAGGCTATTCGGCAGTGACACTCTTGTGTTCGCAAGTTTTTCCATGAACTTCGGCCTTATGCCGGTCGCTGTGAAGCTTCCGGTTATTTTTCCTTTTTCATCCGTTCCGTTTTCTTTAAATAGAAATATGTCCTGAAGTATTATTGTGTCTCTTTCCATTCCTTGCACTTCAGTTATATGGGTTATCTTCCTGCTGCCATCCTTAAGTCTTGTTTGCTGTATTATAATATCTATGGCTGAAGCAATCTGCTCCCTTATAGCTCTTACAGGCAAGTCCATACCTGCCATAAGCACCATGGTCTCCAGCCTTGCCAGCATATCCCTGGGTGAATTTGAGTGGCCTGTAGTAAGTGAACCATCATGACCTGTGTTCATTGCCTGGAGCATATCCAACGCTTCCCCTCCACGAACCTCGCCTATCACTATCCTGTCAGGCCTCATTCTTAGTGAATTCTTTACCAGATCCCTTATATTTATAGCACCCTTTCCCTCAATGTTTGCCGGCCTGCTTTCCAGCCTGACCACATGCTCCTGCTTGAGCTGCAGCTCTGCAGCATCTTCGATGGTGACTATTCTTTCGTCATCAGGTATGAAAGAGGAAAGTACATTTAAGGTCGTGGTCTTACCGCTTCCGGTACCTCCCGATACAACAATGTTAAGCCGGGCTTTAATGCACGCCTCAATAAAAAGCGCCATATCCGAGGTCATTGTCCCATATGAAATCAGATTTCCTACAGTAAGCGGCTTCTTGGCAAATTTCCTTATAGTTATTGTCGGCCCATTAAGAGCGAGTGGAGGAATAATTGCATTTACCCTGGAGCCGTCAGGAAGGCGCGCATCTACCATAGGGGAGCTCTCATCTATTCTCCTGCCTAAAGGGGATACAATCTTTTCTATTATCCTCATCACGTGCTGATTATCTTCAAAGCTTGTATCTGTAAGCTCCAGCCGGCCCTTTTTCTCCACATATATCTGATTTGGCCCATTAACCATAATCTCTGAAATTTCTTCGTCCAGAAGATACTTGCTGATTGGGCCGAAGCCTATGGACTCGTCAATAATGTAATTTATCATTGTCTGGCGTTCAGTACGGGAAAGATGCAGCTCCTTCTCCTTTACGGTTTCTTCCACTATATCCGCTATTTCCGCATTTAGCCTTTTTTCTTCATCCTCGCTGTCAAGCAGTCCTGTATCAACTCTTTCGATGATCTTCTTATGAATTATGTCTTTGACATCACCCATGGGATCCTCTTTTTTGGGCTCCCTATTCGACTGCCTTCCTTCCGACAGGATTTCTATTTTCTCCTGTTCTATCCTCTTAAGCAAGCTCATGAAAACACCTCCTGGGTATTCCTATATGGTCTGGTTTCGCGTTTCGCGTTTCGAGTTGCGAGATTAAGAAATGCCTTCGAAGCCCTGCCCTAATACGCGTAACGCGTAACCCGTAACTCGAAACCTCTTCAAAGCCCATCCCACTATACTTAGAACATCGCAGCAAATAGATTTTTCTTCACCTTTTGATCCCCTGATATTATGTTCTGGGCAAGCTTGTGGATCTTTTTCGATACAGGCGAGGACTTCCTATGGGATACAAGAGGGTGTCCATTATTGACGGATATAGTTACAGAAGCCAAATCGTCAGGTATCATCGCCCAAATGTCTACCCCCAGTGTGCTTTCAAAATCCGAGTGGTTTATTCCGAAGCTTTCATTGGACTTATTTATTACAAGCTTGACCTTCTCATTGGGATAGTTTAAGGATTTCATTACCTCAAGGCCGTTCTTGGTGTTTTTTATTGAGGGCAGGTCAAGGGTTGATATGTATATTATCAGGTCTGACATGTCCAGGGCAGTTATGACGGTATCATTGAAACCATGGGATGTGTCGATTATTATATAATCATACCTTCCCTTAAGAAATTCGACAGTCTTCTTTATATGGTCAGCTGTGACATACTCTGCATTCTCAGGCCTGGTAGGAGCAGCCAGGACCCTTACCCCGGAATAATGTGCCAGAAGGTATTCCTCCAATAAGCTGTTGTCCTGTTCAATATTGGCAAAATCCTTTACCAGCTCTGTCATGGAATTCTTCACATAAAGGTTTAGACATATCGCAACATCTCCAAACTGCAGGTCAAAATCCAGAAGAGCTACCTTTTTTCCGGTCAGGTTCGACAGTGATACTGCAAGATTAGTTGCTACAGTGGTCTTGCCCACTCCTCCCTTTGTAGAAAAAATGCTTATTATCCTGGAATCCACCTTGCTGGAAGAAGTCCCGCCGATCCTGCGCTTTTTGCTCATATCCATCTCATACACGTGTCTCACGGTATCCACCAGCTCTTTCACTCCGAAGGGCTTTACAACATAGTCACGGGCACCTGCCGACATTGCCCGTTTTATGTACTCCCCCTCCCCCTGTATTGACATTATTATTATAGATGCTTCAACGCCTTCTTCAGTCAATGTCTGTGTTGCCTTTATCCCGTCCATAACCGGCATGTTTATATCCATCAAAATAATATTGGGCTTCTTTTCTTTAACAACGTCTATAGCTTCTGCTCCATTTTTAGCTTCACCAACTATTACAATATCCTTATCAAAATTAAAAATCGCTGCAATGTTTTCTCTCGTCTGTTCAGAGTCATCAGCCACCACAATTTTAATTTTATTTTCCATAATACCACCTTCTTGCTCACAGGTTTAATTGGTTATTTTTCCTTTAGGTACAACCATATCGTCCTTTATTACTCCGTTAGTCTGGACATTGCCACTATCCGCTGCTGGCTTCAAAGCAAGCCTTAATACCCCGCTCTCGTCGGCAAGTACAAGCCTTTCTGCTTCATCCAGGGTCACTGCCAGCGTCACACTGGCCGGAAGCTCCTTCTTTTCTTCCTTCACAATCTGCATGCTCTGACCTACTCCCAAGACCTGCACATTCTGCAATATAACCTTGGTATATTTGGGGTAGTATATCTTCTTTCCCCCGATATCCGAATTAGCCTCTTCAAAGGTTGCAATAACATCCACATAGTCTCCGGGTATAATGAAATCAGCTACTTCGGTAACCTCATTCACTCCTATTGTAACTGCACGCTTTCCCTTGGGAATCACAAATGCCATATTGGTCTTATCACCTGTGTAAAGCCTGTCCATCAATACCGGCTCACCCTTTATAATTCTTTCCTTAGTGAGCTTTCCTACTATCCGGCTCTCATCCGACACTCCCATTGTAATCTTTGCATCCTTCGGCAGCTGCACCTTCACAAGCATATCAGCCTTGACAACCGTCCTTGCGGGAATCTCTGATTTTGCTGCATATACCTCGGTGTATTCAATATCAGGTGCTTTACTGTCCAGCCCGGAAATATAAACATACAGCAAAAGGCTTGTAACAAATGCAATTATTATTGCAATAGTAAGTATTTTTTTATTAAGACCCTCCATATTCACCACTCCTAAACGAAGGTTTCTACTCAATCAGCTTGACACCGGTCAAACCGTATCCCTCAATGTTTTCGTCAATTTCCCCTTCACCAATCTTCTTAATAAATCTTCCTTTGATTTCAGTATGTCCACCATTTCTTACCACATCTTCAAGGAAGAAGGCTGCAAAACCAACGATAGTTACTGTACTCCTCCCGCTTACATCCAAGGAATCAACTATGGGAATTTTAATGACTCTTGGACAGTTTACCTCAAGCTTCGTTAAATCCTCTCCATGCTCGTTGAGATCGGAGTCAAGTATAGCCTGTATTCCATCTTGAGTGGGTCCTGCCATATTGCCAGGCTCTGTCTCTATTTCATCTCCTATCTTAAGTTGGGGATTGGCATTATATCCATTTATAAGATTGCTTCTATAATTAGAGGCTCCATGTCCCCCCAGGGCTACGGCTCCGTAATTTCCGCTATTTCCTCCACCGGCTCCTGCTTTCAGAGTATAAGTTTCACCATATTCAAATTCCTGTTGTTCAACAGCAAAAGGACGGATTCCCCTTGTCGAGACTATAGAGCCTGCTACTGCTGTGGCCTTGGCATTCACATCTGCATTGGATATGTTGAAGATTTTAGCAAAATAAAGAGTCACAGACCTATTGTAGCTTACTGTTATCTTCCGGTTGTCTTCCTGAATATCTATCGAAAGCTCATCGGCCGGAACCCCATTCAGATCTGCATATTTAATAGCCTCCTCCAGCATCTTCGCCTTTCCCTCCGCATATACAGAAATTGCTGCTAACGCAGCAGAATCCACGATGTTCTGCAGCTTACTCTTTTCAAGATAAAGCAGTCCGGCATCCACTGTAAGCGTCATCAATCCTATTATGACAGTAACCATGAACAAAAGGATTATTGAACTATTGCCTCTTTTATTCTTCAGATATTCCATCTCATTCCACCCTCATATAAGTATTAGCTTCCATTTCAAAGGGATTTGCAACAATACTGCTTATAACCGGAGCATATATCTGCAGCTTATATTTAACTGTTACCTTTACGTCATCACCCGTGACTCTTGAACTGTCATCCGGGGTCATTATTACTTGCAAATCGCTCACATTCAATATACTGACCTTGCCGGTTACATTTGCCTGTATCTCAGCATCTGTTTTTCCTATGGATGCCAGCCTTGCTCCTTCCCTGGATGCGTGGGTTACAAGAAGATATGAGCCGAATATTCTGGAGAATTCAACCATGCCCATGAACAAAAATATTATTATAGGCAATATCAATGCCAGCTCAACCATAGATTGGCCTTTCTTATTCAACTTCATGGCTTATCTCCTTTCACCAGTTTTTTAAAATAGATGAAATGACCCTACAAGGCAAAACCAAGTAGGGTCTTAGTGGTCAGACGTTACACCGACTTAAGGTCTATCGCTGAGACCTGAGCTATTATATTGCATCGACTATTTCTTGGAATTTGGCTTTAATATCTGTTCCCATTGATGTCAGTAGACCTATAACTACTACTGCGATTAAGCCGATTATCAGCGCATACTCTACCATGCCCTGACCTTTTTTGTCCTTTAATGTTTCTTTTATGTCATACCAGTAGTTATATAACCTTGTAATCATTTAAACGACCTCCTTATATTTTTACTGTTTATGTCTACATTTTACTCATAATTATGTAGTGATGCTATCCTGCGAGATGCTTATTTTTCATTGCAGCACAAATGCCTACGGTATAAGTTCAATTACCCACTATGTATATTTATACAAGACCTATAAATAATTAAAAGTACTATGAATATTCATAGTACTTTTAATGGATGCCTTATAGGTAATATGATTCACTGTCGGGTATTAGGACATACCTTACCCTTATACCAAAATCATTCTGCCGATGCCTCCTAAATCATCTTCTCAAAGGTTTTCAGCAGCCTCAGGTAATGATTGGCCTCCCTAGTCACATGATCTGACAGTAAAGGCGGAATTATTGACTTTATCCTGCACTTCAATATTCCTTCAGTCCCCTGTACTTTAAAGTTCCTGAGTCCCATAACATCTTTAAGGCTTTCCCGTGTTACCTCAGGCAGCAGCTCAGGATGCTCTCCGGCCCGTTCTGTTTTTTCCAGAAGCTCATCAAATTCCCTTACAAAGGCATTTGCAGCATTGAAGAGCTTTTCTTCTTCCGGATCAAGATATCCCCTGATAAACTTGCTGTGTTCTCCCATAATATGATTCCAGTTGATTTCCTGCTCGATTATTTCCTTTACACTGTCAACAGCATCCCTATCCTCCAGCTTTTTAAGCAGCATTACATAATACCTGCTTTCTTCTATGACATGCTCCAGCATTGACGGATAGGTATAACTGAATACCTTGCACTCCAATACACTGTTCAGAAGCTTGGTCTTAAAAGCAACAGCTTCCTTTGTCATTGCCATAGCCCTTCTGTTAAGCAATTCTACCTCCTCTTTCAGTTCATCATTTCTGCTTTTCCCCGGCGCTCTTAGCTCAAGCTCCCTTTTTGTCAAGCCGGTGTTAATAGGAATGCCTGTCAGGAACTGAGTCTTCCTTTCCGCTTCCAAAGTAAAGTCCGTAACCAGTTCATCCGAAGCCAGTACCTCATAGCTCACAGCTCTGTCTGCCAGTTCTATTGCTTCGGACAGCAGTTCCTCAAAGCTGTTTTTCATAGCAACCAATTGACCTGCAATCCTGCGGCCCCTTGGCGGCAGTGAGGCAGCTGCAAAAATCGCATGCTCCTTTATTATCCTTAAAAAAAACAGGTTTGTTTCCAGGGAATGACTTATATATTCTTTTTCAGTTAACACAATATCCCCCCCCTTTTCATTATATTTTTCTATAAGTTTTATCCGTAATTTTATAGATGTCGATATCATAATATTCCCGGGAAATAAGTACTATTACCGCATTTTGAATCTTTCCTGCAGTTCTTTTACAGTATTGGCTTCTCCCGGTATGACAGCTTTTTGAGCAAGCTTTTTTGATACAGCGAATACAGCGTCAACTATAAAGCCTGACAAAACACCCTTATAAAGGCAGGTGAACAAAGCATACGCTCCATTCATAGTGCCTTGACCCGTTAAATCCTCCATATAAAAAATATAGTTCATCTTAACAATTCCAATCAGCAGTCCTAAAAAAACTGACAATCCCATATACCTGAAACCCATGAAATACATAAACGCAGCGCCCGACAGCAGCATGGAGAAAACAGGAAGCGTACTCAAAGTATCAAAGACACTGCCTCTTAGAATCAACTCAAATGATAAGGCTGCTGTCTCAATTACCGTTAAAGCTAGTACCCACCACAGAACATTAATTCTTTTCCGTCCCATTTTACAAGTCCTCCTGCCTTTCTGCACGATTGTCTTCAACCACAAGTATCGACTCAATAAAAGGCTCGTCAATAAACCAGTTCCTGTATACATTTCTTGG
>CAZUGK010000179.1:0-7100 GCA_964619815.1 uncultured Clostridiaceae bacterium
GAAAGAGAGATACTGAGATATGCGCTGAAACGTTTCGGAAGTTTTAACGCTACTGGGAAGGCGTTGGGAATAAATCATAAAACCGTTGCGTTCAAGGCCAGAAAGTATAACATAGTAGATGATATTAACTGTGAGGAATTGATAAAGCTTGAGCCTGGTACTTTAATTGAATAAGGGGGCTTGCAATTGAGGCGAATTGTAGTTTGGTTTGCGGGGATTATTGGCATTATAGCATTCCAGCTGCTATTGAACGCGGTTGGTTTAAACGGAGTAAAGCAGCTTGCTGCAGTTATTTTCGGCAATGCTTTGATTTATTTTTCGGTAACCGGATATTTACAAAAGCTTGGTTCGGAAGGAAGACGGGAAATTAAAGCTGATAAAGGGCAGGACGGTGTCGGTGCTTCGGAAATTACCGGAAACATAAGTGAAAGCCTGGCGGCTCTGACGGAAACAGTGGGCTTTGATACCCAGCAGCTTTTATGGCTTTCAAGGGACAATATAAAAGCCTTTGAGCAATTGGCGGGTGGCTTTTATGAGGTGGAGGAATTGAGCCAGCAGAATGCTGCCAGCACTGAGGAAATCACGGCTGGTATCAGTGAACTGGTGGATACTTCAGAAAAGCTCCGTGAAAATATCCTCAGCATGGACGAGAACACGTCCAGATCCATTGAGATGCTTAGGCATAACGCCGGCGCCTTGAACGGAATCGGTAATACAGTCAATGAATTTGCCGAATCGCTTAGAAAGGCGTCGGAGAGCAACCAAACACTTCAAAGTGCATCAAAAAAAATTAACATAATCGTAGAATACATCTCAGGTGTATTCAGGCAGATCAATCTGTTGGCATTGAATGCATCCATTGAAGCAGCCAGGGCAGGAGAAGCCGGAAGGGGCTTTTCGGTGGTAGCGAAGGAAATAAAGAAGTTGGCTGATGAAACGAAGCATTCTCTTTCAGAAATCGGGTTAATTATTGAAGAGATCACCGGAGAAATTGAAAACTCCAATAAGGCAGTGGGTATTTGCAGTGGCAAAATAGGGGATGTGGAAGCAGCAGCAGGCGAATCAATAAATGTAATATCCCACATAGAAGGAATTGTAGGGGAGCTGAAAAACAATCTCAGTAATCTGACAAGTGTTTCGGAGAACCAGGCAAAGGCGGCAGCTGAGATGAGGGAGGCCTCTCAATCCATCGCCGTATCTGTAGAGGATACCTATAATATGTCCGCTGAGCTTATTAAAATGGTAGATATTCAGAAGACGAAAAACGATGATATGCTCCGCTACAGCAGCCGATTAAGCGATATGGCCGTTAATCTTCAAAGTATTGTAGTGGGCTTGAAGGGTGAGAAGGAGATTATTTTCGGGATTAATCCCTTTACTTCGCCTGAAAACATAAAGAAAATGTATGTACCGATATTGGATTGGGTTTGCAGAAGGGCCGGACGCAAGGCTAGAATGATTATTGTTAAGGATTATGATGCATTGACCGAAGGGATAAAAAATAATATTATAGATGTCGGATGGTTTTCGCCTTTTGCCTATGTAAACGCCCACAAGGAGAGTGGGGCCATACCTATCGCTACACCGAAAGTGAATGGCAGGTTTTCATATAATGGTTATATCATTACTAAGAGGAAGAGTGGAATAAGCAAGTTGAGCGATTTGCAAAACAAGCATTTCGGCTATGTGGATACCAAAAGCGCATCCGGTTACATCTATGCGCGCCATATGTTCAAAACAGGAGGCTTAGATCCGGACAAACTTTTTGAGAGAGTATCCTTTATGGGAAGCCATGATAACGTTATTAAGAGTGTTTTATCAGGAGAACTGGACGGCGGCGCTACTTACAGCGAAGCCATCGATATGGCGAAAGCCGCCGGCTTGCCGGTCTCGGAATTGGATATCCTTGTAAAGACTGAGGACATACCTAAGGATGCCATTGCGGTAAATCCCAATCTGTCAAAAGCAGTTGTGGAAGAGCTGAAACAAGCCTTCATGGCTTATGATGGCACAGCCAGTAAAGAGTCACCGGTACAGGGCTTCGCCGAAAGTGACGATGGGAAATATGATGTGATCCGGGCAGTAGCAGGATAAGATATAAGAGGAGTCTCGCTTTTTCTATGTGCCAGGTACAGAATAAAAGAACATATGATAATGCAAAGATACTAGGAGAAGAAGCATGTCAGATACAGCAGTAAGGAATCTGGTAAAGGACTAAATAAGTTTTTTAGTTCTGTACCTGACACACCAAAAAAAGTGCAACTGCTTTCCTTTACTTTTCAAACCAGATCGAGTGCTCGCTTTCCACCTGAAAGCCGCTCTTGAGATATAACTCTACCGCCCTGGTATTGATATTGAATACGGATAGCTTGATATTTTCTACGTCTGCATCCTGCAGTATCTTTACTGATTTGAAGAGCAGCCTCCTGCCGATGCCTCTTCTTTGGAAGCCGGAGAAAACACCTATACTTTCAATCCAACCGGTATTATCCTTTACTTTTAAGGTATAGGTACCCGCAGGTCTGCCATCTTCATAGAAAACTCCTGCCATATCGGTTCCGCGGTATTCATCCAATAAGTCCTGGAGCTCTTCATCCTCAATCATTCCACCGTTGGGAGCCTGCAGGAAGGCTGCATTCTCCACCTTCTGATAATCCTTTATATTTTCCGGGCACAGAGTCTTAAAACATTTTTCAGTTTCTTCCTGAAGGGCCGCAGCACCGCCTTGGTATCTCATCACAAGATTCCTATAAGTCTCCTTAAAACCGCTTTTCTCCACAGCAGGTATCATATAATGCCTGTCATGCATTACGCCAAGCTTGAACCTTGCTTTGATGCCCGAACAGTAGTCGAAAGCCTTGGAAAGCAGTAATCCGAGCTTATCAATGTCTTTTTCCTTAATGTTGATGCTGACAAGAAATATCTCCCCCCGCACTTCTGCATCCTTGGATATTACCCCCAAGGTTCCAATAAGCTTATTATCCTCCCACAGTGAAAAGAAGCTATTGCCATAATCAAAGACAACTCCGCCATAGAACCTGACCATTTCCTCAAAGCTGCCATAGTTGTTCTTATAATCGAAGCTTTCTATGAGCCGGTAAATTTCCTTCCTTTGATTCTCTGGAAGTTCACTAAAGGCATAACTACTCATAATTAACCCCCCATAAACAAATATCCAAAATATGTGTCTATACTTACATAAAAAGTATAATGCTCTTATTAACAATGCACAATATATAATATGGACAGCCACTGGCCGCCTCTACATCCCGGACCCCCCTATTGCCTATCGCCCATTGCCCTTGCCTATGCTATAATATAGACATATTACCACAATAAGGCGGTGATTCCTAATGAGCCTGCGAATTATATACGGACGTGCCGGAAGCGGCAAAAGCACCTTTTGCCTGAATGAGATAAAGTCAAGCCTGGAGAGGGGAGAGGCATTAAGGCATATAATAATTGTTCCCGAGCAGTTCTCCTTCCAGGCGGAGAGAAGGCTTATAAAAGCTTTGGGAGCAAGCGGTATAAACGGAGTGGAGGTTTTGAGCTTCGGCAGGTTATCCCATAGAGTACTTGGAGAAGTGGGAGGGATTGTCAGAAAGCATATAAATCCTGCAGGAAAAAGCATATTGGTATATACAATAATGGAAAGGCTGAAGGAAGACCTGAAGGTGTTTTCCAGGGCTGCCGGACAGCGGGGGTTCGTAAATACCCTGTGCGGCACCATAAGCGAGTTTAAGAGGTATAATATTACTCCCGAAGTATTGACCGGACTTGAGACTGATTCCATCGGCACACAGCTTTCAGACAAGCTTCATGATATAGTGCTTATATACGAAGATTTTGAAAAAAAGCTTCATGATAAATATATCGATTCTGATGATGATCTTGACTTATTGGCGGAAAAGCTTGAACAATGCAAGCTTTTTCAGGCTTCGGAGATATGGTTGGATGAATTCTCGGGCTTCACCCCCCAGGAATATGCAGTTATTGAGAAGCTTATGGCAAAGGCTGCAAGAGTAAATGTCACATTATGCACCGATTGTCTTGCAGATGATTTGCCATTGGAGGAATCAGACGCTTTCCTGCCTGCAAAGGTGGCCTCTTCAAAACTTAAGAGGCTGGCGGCTGATACCGGAGTGAAGATAGAAACCCCCGTTGCCCTTAAAAGCAACGGGATAAAATACAACAACGAGCTGGCATTCCTTGAGGCGAACCTCTATACATATCTTCACGGGACATACAAAGGCAATACAAGGTATCTGAGCCTGTATGAGGCCCCCAACATGTATGCGGAAGTGGAGAGCACCGCAATAGATATATTGAAAAAATGCCGGGAGGACGGCCTGAGATACAGGGATATTGCTGTGATAACAGGGGACCTGGCACTTTATGAAAAAGTAATAAGGGTGGTATTCGGAGAGTATGGAATACCCTGCTTCATAGACAGAAAAAAGGATATTACAGGGCATCCTCTGGTACTTATGGTACTTTCGGCCCTGGAGGTATATACCTGTAATTGGTCCTATGAAGCAGTTTTCAGATATTTGAAGACCGGCCTTACAGGCGTTGACAGAGAAGGACTGGATCTTCTGGAGAACTATGTGCTGGCATACGGGATAAAAGGAAACAGCTGGACAAAGGACGAGGACTGGAGCTATACCATGGGAAACAGCATGGAAAAGCCCGGGACGGGACAATATGAGCTTGAACTGCTGCAAAGAGTAAATGAAGTGAGAAGGGCTGCAGCAGCACCGCTCATTAAGCTGTACCACAAAATAAAGGGTAGAAGCACAGGGAAAGAAATATGTACGGCTTTATACGACTTTTTGTGCGAATTGGAAGTGCCTGAAAGGTTGGAAAAGCTTGTGCAACATTTCACAGAAGCGGGAGAACTGGACCGCGCGGATGAATACAGTCAGGTGTGGAACATTCTTCTGGAGCTTCTGGATCAGGTAGTTGAAGCTATGGGGGAGGAGACAGTCAAGGTCGAGACCTTTTTGGAGCTTCTCTCGGTGGGCTTTGGAGAATATAAAATCGGCCTGATACCGCCTGCTCTGGAGCAAGTGCTTGTAGGAAGCCTGGAACGATCCAAAAGTCATGATGTAAAAGCCATATACATATTAGGTGCAAATGATGGCATATTTCCTGTACCTTTCAAGCAGGAGGGGATTTTATCAGACAGGGACAGAGAGGTAATGAGCGGTCTGGGTGTGGAATTGGCACCGGATACGAGGGGACGGACCTTCGAGCAGCAGTATCTCATATATACTGCACTGACAGCAGCATCGGAGTACCTGAGCCTTAGCTATTGTGCAGCTGACAGGGACGGAAGGGCTTTAAGGCCATCAATGCTTATTAGCAGGCTTAAAAGGATATTCCCTGAAATAATTATTGAAAGCGGTATGACCAAAAATGATTCGGCGAGCAGTGCCGAAAGATTTGTATCAGCTCCTCTGCCTACCTTTAATGCGCTGGTTGCTGCTATGAGGCAGGGCTCTGAAGGCAAAGGCACCGACCCTCTGTGGAAAAGCGTGGCAAACTGGTATACAAAGGGAGAAGCATGGCAGGAGAAGTATGCCCGAATGACAGAAGGCTTCAATTATACGAACCAGGTGGAGCTTATTAAACAGGAGCGGGTAAGAAAACTATATGGAAACACGATATATACAAGTGTATCAAGGCTTGAAAAGTATTCTGCCTGTCCTTTTTCATATTATGTGGAATACGGCCTTAAGGCGAAGGAGCGCCGCATAATGAGGATGAATGCTCCTGATATGGGCTCCTTCATGCACAGGGTTATTGACAGGTTCTCAAGGGAAGTAAGCGAAGGCAATATGGGCTGGAGACAGCTTGAAAAGGACTGGTGCGCAGATAAGGTGGCCCAGATAGTGGATGAGCTGGTGCGGGATATGGCCGGTACGGTGTTTTTAAGCTCCAGCAGGTACAAATATCTTGCGGACAGGCTGAAAAGAGTGCTGACAAGGGCGGTTTGGCTGATAGCAGAGCATATAAAGAGGAGCAGCTTTGAACCTGTCGGCTATGAGCTGGGCTTTGGAGATGGAGAAGAGCTTCCGGCCATAACACTGGAGCTGCCCTCGGGAGATAAAATGGTACTGTCGGGCAGGATTGACAGGATGGACTTACTGGAAACAGAAGAAGGAAAATATTACAGGATAGTAGACTACAAGTCAGGCAGCAAGCAGTTTAAGCTTGCAGATGTCTATTACGGACTGCAGATACAGCTTTTGACCTATATGGGTGCAGTCTCGGAAAGCCTTTCCAAGAGTTCGGGGAAGCCGGTGCTTCCTGCCGGAATCCTATACTTCAGGCTGGATGACCCCATTGTACCGGGCGGCAGGAATGCAGCTCCTGAGGAAATAGAAAAGGCGATAATGAAGGAGCTTAGGATGAAAGGCCTGCTGCTAGCAGATGTAAGGCTTATCAACGAAATGGACAATGCCATTGACGGAGATTCGCTCATAATACCTGCCAGGATAAACAAGGGCGGGGACCTGGGCAGGTCATCCGCAGCAACGGCCGAGCAATTTGAGATAGTAAAGCGGCATGTAAGGAAGCTGCTTTACAGCCTGGGAGAGGAGATGCAGAGAGGGAACATTTCCATAAGCCCTTACAAAAGGAAGAGGATGACCGCATGTGCATATTGCAGCTATTTATCAATATGCCAGTTTGATACAAGGCTCTCCGGGAACAATTACAGAAACCTGTATGACAGGAAGGATGAAGAGGTATGGGAGCTTATGGGCGGAAAAACCTCTGAAGGTGGTGATAGCAATGAATCCGGTGAATAAAGCAAACAAATGGACAGAGGAGCAAGCCAGGGCAATTGCCGAGGACCGCTGCAACCTGCTTGTGGCAGCTGCTGCAGGTGCCGGAAAGACAGCCGTTCTGGTAGAAAGGATAATAAGAAAAATCACTGATCCTGAGGCACCTGTGGATATAGACAGACTGCTGGTAGTAACTTTCACCAATGCTGCCGCCGCTGAAATGAGGGAGAGAATCGGAGCCGCCTTAAGCCGGGTGCTGGAAAACGCAGAGAAGGATGAAAGCCTGAATACCAGGAATCTTCAAAGACA
>CAZUGK010000180.1:0-2379 GCA_964619815.1 uncultured Clostridiaceae bacterium
AGCCCGAACGCCGGCTCCGTGGTTTTTACACCATCCAGCTCGCCGTCGGCAGTCCCCGGATTCATGGCAAGAAAGTTATCAAACATCAACTCTCCGCTAGCCATTTCAATGCCTTTAATTTTAATTACGTATTCGTTAGGCCTAAGCTGTATATTGTCTCTCAGTCTTATTACCGGAACAATTACTCCCAAGTCCAGTGCACACTGCCTTCTTATCATTACAACCCTATCCAATAGGTCGCCTCCCTGGCTTGCATCTGCCAGAGGTATTATCCCGTAACCGAATTCCAGCTCAATGGGATCAACCTGGAGCAGTGTCATAACATTTTCCGGTTTTCTGATTTCTTCAACTTCAATATCCTGTGCCTTTATCTCTTCTTCCTTCTCGGCATCCTTTATGGTTCGCTGCAAGGAAAAGCCCATAAAGGCAAGGAAAATGGAAAGTATTATATTAGGAGTCATCGGCAGCCCGGTAAATGCAAGGATAAACAGTGTTCCGGCAGTAATATACAGTACTTTTGGCTCTGCCAGAAGCTGTTTAATTATATCATTACCAAGATTGGAATCAGAAGCCGCCCTTGTCACAACCATACCTGACGATATTGAAATCAGAAGTGCCGGAATCTGGCTGACAAGTCCGTCACCAATAGTCAATATGGTAAATTTTGAAATGGCTTCTCCTGCGGTCAAATTCATCTGCAGCATACCGATTGCAAAACCGCCGGCTATATTTATCACTGTGATTATTATACCTGCTATTGCATCCCCTTTTACAAATTTGCTTGCCCCATCCATGGCTCCGTAGAAGTCAGCTTCACGCTGAATCTTTTTTCGCCTCTCCTTGGCTTCCATTTCATTAATCAAACCGGAGTTCAAATCTGCATCAATAGCCATTTGCTTGCCTGGCATCGCATCCAGGGTGAATCTTGCAGTTACCTCTGATACTCTCTCGGAGCCTTTCGTAATAACCAGGAAGTTTACCAAGACAAGAATCAAAAACATTATAAATCCAACTATGGCATTGCTTCCGGTTACAAAGTTACCAAAGGCGTTTACGACTTCTCCCGCATAGCCCTCGCCTAATATCAGCCTTGTAGTTGAAAAATTCAACGTCAGGCGGAATAGCGTTGTAATGAGGAGCATTGACGGAAATATGGAAAACTGCAGCGGTTCCTTTATATACATTGATAACAGAAATATCACAAGTGACAAAGAGATATTTAATGTCAGAAGTATATCCAACAAAAATGTCGGCACCGGTATTACTATAAGCATTATTACAGCTACGATTGCAATAGTTATTAAATCACCATATCTGCCCATACATCGGTCTCCTTCTATTTATCTCTCAAGCTGTATACATATGCCAGCACTTCTGCAACAGCCTTGTATAACTCACTGGGAATCTTCTCACCGATTTCCACGCTTTTATATAAGGCTTGAGCAAGAGGTTTATTTTCAACAATGGGAACTTTATTTTCCCTTGCAGTATCCTTAATCTTTTGTGCAATAAGGTCCTTACCTTTTGCAAGCACCAAAGGCGCATCGGAAGCACTTGCATCATATTTCACAGCAACTGCAAAGTGAGTAGGATTTGTTATTATTACATCTGCATTCGGCACTTCCGCCATCATCCTTCTCAAGGAAAGCTGCCTTTGCTTTTCTCTGATTTTTGATTTTATTTGTGGATTTCCTTCCATCTGCTTGTATTCATCCCTAATTTCCTGCTTGGACATTCTGATACTTTTTTCATAGTCCCAGATCTGATATGCGTAATCAAAAACCGAAAGTATGAGAAGTACTACAGCAGCCCTTATTCCTATGCTAATAATTGTGTTTCCGATGAATACAGCCGAGCTTCCTATATTCATATTAAGAAGCTCAGGAACAACCTCGATATTGCCTTTTAAATAATCATATACGGCATAACCTATAATCCCTATTTTAAGTATTGATTTAATTAACTCTACAAAGGCTCTTTTTGAGAATAATCTCTTGAAGCCTTCAATTGGATTCAGCTTGTTCAGATTGGGCATCAGCGGCTTTGCGGTAAAAACAGACCCTACCTGCAGGTAATCCGCAATTATTGCAACCAGTGCAATGATACCGAGTATTGGTGCAATAACCTTTACTGTGACAAGCATCACTTCTATGAATATTTTCATTACTGTCTCATTTGTGAATTTTGAATCTATGTCATCGGGGAAGCTGAGAAAGCTTCTTACCGTTGATACCATATCCTTGAAGATATATCCTGAAAGCAGCTTCATACTCCAAAAGGAAATCAGAAGTATCAGGGAAGTGGTCAATTCCTTACTTCTTGGAATCTGACCCTTTTTCCGCATCTCGTCACGTCTCTTGGCAGTAGCAGGCTCGGTTT
>CAZUGK010000180.1:2389-7023 GCA_964619815.1 uncultured Clostridiaceae bacterium
TTTTTCTCCGAAAAGCTGCAGGTTTATCTTGAAATCAATAAATGTCTTCATCCTTTAGCCATACTCCTTATAATTAAGTAGATATAGCCATACATCCTGTCAAAGGTCACAGTCATAACCTGTATGAATATCGGCATCATTACGAATAGGGTAAGGAGCCCTATGGCAATCTTCATGGGTATTCCTACTACAAATACATTCATCTGCGGAACCGTCTTTGACAATATCCCTAAAGCAACCTCCGCCAGCAGAGCCGCCGCCAGAACAGGTATACTGATTCTGAAGCCTATTGCAAATACATCAGAAAATATGGTAGTCATATTGTTTACCATGGCTTCCGTGAACTCAAAGCCGTTAATCGGCAAAACGCTGTAGCTTTTGAATAACGCGGAAATTAATATATGATGTCCGTCTATCGCCAGGAAAAACAAAGTAGTCAATATATATACGAAGTTACCTGTAATAGGAACCTGGGTATTCATTGTCGGATCCAGTACGTTTACCATACCGAAGCCTATTTGCATGTCAATTATCTGTCCTGCAACATAAAGGGCCGAAAATATCAGAAAACTTACATAACCTATAATAATTCCAACTAAAAACTCCTTGGCAGCAATAACCGTAAAGCTTAACAGGTTTGTGTACTCCACTTGTACATCTCCAAGCAGCGGAACCAAAATATATGAACAGAAGAAAGCAAGTCCAATTTTTAGATATGCAGGCAGTTCCCTTCTTCCGAACACCGGTGTCACTACAAACAACGAAGACATTCTGACAAAAACCAATAGCAGTATCAGGAATTTATCGACTAAAACAACGCTAATGCTATCCATGATTACTTAATATAATTAGGAATGTTCTCAAAAAGTTTAACGGTAAATTCATACATTACGTTCATCATCCAGGGACCGAAAATAATCAAAGTCAATGCAACAGTTATTATCTTTGGTATGAATGACAAAGTTGTCTCCTGTATCTGCGTGGTTGCCTGTACTATACTCACTAAAAGTCCAACAATAAGCGATAATCCCAATATTGGTGCCGAAATCATCAAAACTACCTTTATTGCTTCTTGTGCTACATCAATTACTACTCCTTGATTCATATAAAACACCTCAACTATTTAAATCCCAAAATAAGAGATTTAACTATTAGATTCCAGCCATCGACCATTACAAAAAGCAGTATTTTGAAGGGCATTGATATCATAATTGGCGGAAGCATCATCATACCCATTGACATAAGTACACTGGATACTACCATGTCTATCATTAAAAACGGTATATATAAGAAAAAACCAATCTCAAAGGCTGTTTTAAGCTCGCTTATAATAAATGCAGGTATAAGCGTAGAGGTTGGTATGTCGCTCTTAGCCAGAGGCTGATTCACCTGCCCAAGCTTTAAGAACAGTGCCAGATCTTTTTCTCTTGTGTATTTGAACATAAATGTACGTATAGGTGCCTCTGCTTTTTTTATTGCTTCCTCCTGAGTAATCTCCCCATTGGTGTATGGTTGGAATGCTGTATCGTTTATTTCGGTGATAACAGGTGACATTATAAAGAAGGTTAAAAATAACGCAAGACCTATAAGCACCTGGTTAGGTGGCATCGACTGAGTACCTAATGCATTTCTGGTAAAGGACAATACTATTATTATCCTTGTAAAGGAAGTAAGCATTATAAGAAGCGACGGTGCCAGTGACAATATAGTAAGTATGAACAGTATCTGCATGCTCGTAGCAACATCCTGCGGGTTCTCAGCAGCTTCAATGTTGAGTCCTATTTTGGGTATTGGAAGCGGTTCGCTCCAAACATTAAGTGTAACTGCAGAAAGTATTAAAATTATAATTAGTGCTGTTTGTATAATACTCTTTCTCTTAAGCATCTGTCTTGTTACCTCTGACAATAGATTTCAATCTGTTCAGGTTACGCTTTATTGAGTTCACATCTTCATTCTCACCCTGCAGCCTGTCCATATAGTTTTCTATACTCTCTCTATCCATATTGCTGCAGATATCATTCGTGCTGTTTATTGTCAGCTTTTCTTTATTTACCTCTGTAAGTAGAGTTATTGTCTTTTGCGTGCTTCCGAGAAGCAGGTATTGCTCCCCAACCTTAACAAGCAAAAGACTTTTGTCTACTCCCAGATGAACTGTCTCTATTACTTTAAGATTTTTATTGCCTGACGTATTCAAGCCTTTTCTGGCTATAAACTTTGTAACATAGTATGCAGCACCCAGTATGACAGCTGACATGAATATAAAGTATAAAATTCCATATATGGTACTGCCTGCATTCATTGCTGCATTTCCAGCACCTGTTTGTCCCAATGCAACTGTTGCTGAGTAAAACCCCGACACTAGCCAAGCACCTTCTTAACAGCTTCAATGATTCTTTCTGCCTGGAAGGGCTTAACTATAAAATCCTTTGCACCGGCCTGTATAGCCTCTATTACCATTGCCTGCTGTCCCATGGCAGAACACATGATAACTTTTGCTGCGCCGTTTATTTTTTTAATTTCCTTAACAGCCTGTATGCCATCAACTTCCGGCATTGTAATATCCATAATAACCAATTCAGGATCAAATTCCTTGTACTTTTCTATAGCTTTTGCACCATTCTCAGCCTCTCCGCAGATTTCAAAACCATTCTTAGAAAGTACATCCTTAATCATCATTCTCATAAAAGCTGCATCGTCAACAATCAATATACCGTTAGCCATTTGAATTCTTCCTCCTCGTATGTGATAAGTTATGTATTATTGGATTTTACTAAGGCGCTTTGATGCGCTTACTATATCCGTAATTCTAACTCCAAAGCTTTCGTCTATTACAACTACTTCACCTTTGGCAATGTATTTTCCATTTACCAGGATATCAACCGGTTCTCCTGCAAGCTTGTCCAATTCAAGTATTGTTCCCGGTCCAAACTCCAGAATATCTTTTATGAGTTTTTTCGTGCGTCCTAATTCCACTGTAATTTCCAACGGCACATCCATAATAAGCTCAATACTTTCCTTTTCTGCGCTCCATTGGTCATTATCAAAGGTTTGGTACTGAACAGGCTGAACATTCACCACTTTATGCTCTTCCCTTCTTACAGGTTCATTCTCCTGTGCCTCATTATATTTGTTACTAACTATATTCTGCTTTGGCTGCTGTACTGGCTGACTTTCAGGCTTGCTTGCAGCTTTCTGCTGATGCTGCGGAGCCTGCTGCTTTTCAATCAATTCAGGTTCCTCCGGAGCTGACATATTATCCAGGAGATTCCCGACAAGATCCTTGGCAAATGCTATCGGTAATAACTGCATAATCTCACTGTCGATTACATCCCCTACTTCCATTCTGAAAGCAATCTTGACAACCTTTTCGTCTGGATTAAACAACTGGTCAATCTCGTCAAAGTTCTGAAAATGCATCACAAACGCCTGAGGCGGAGATATATCTATCCTTTTATTGAACATAGTTGACAAAGATGTTGAGGATGATCCGATCATCTGGTTCATGGCCTCACCTATAGCACTAAGGTGAAGGTCACCTATTGGCTCAGTGCTGTTAACCCCGGTACCGCCCATCATAAGATCCGTAATAATTTTTACATCGTCCTCTTTCAGAATAAGAAGATTTGAACCCTCCAGTCCTTCCTTATAATGAACCTGTACTGCTACATATGGAGTAGTATACTCTCTTGAAAGCTCCTCCCAGGTAACTACGGACACTTTGGGAGTTGTAATACTCACTCTGCTGTTAAGCAGCGTAAATAACGTTGTAGCTGATGTACCCATGCTTATATTGCCTATCTCACCTAATGCATCTTTTTCTTCACTTGTAAGCTCACTGCTCTCTTGAGCTGGAGAAGATGAATATTCTTGAGGCGCAGGTGCGCTGTCTCCCCTAAGAAGGGCGTCTATTTCTTCCTGCGACAGCATTTCACTCATCGTAATCATCTCCTTTCTTTTCTATTCTTGTAATTTTTACTGCGACCTTATTTTTCTTTATTCCAGGTGTGCCGTTAAATTTCAGCAAACTGCCGATATAAATTTTTAAATCTTCACTTACATTGGTATTAAGTGGTATTACATCTCCAATATTAAGCCCTATAAAATCCCTTACCATTATGTCGTTAGTTCCAAGCACAACCTTTACTGGAAGAACAGTGCTTTGTATCTTCTTTTCAATTATCTTCAGATCACTTCCGGTTATCTCCTTATTAATCCCTGAGAACCAGAACTTTGTACTGAGCTTCGGTATTATCGGCTCTATTACCAGATGCGGTATACAAATATGTATCATACCCTCTATATTTCCAACCTTTGTATTCAAGGTTATAAGGGCAACTGTCTCATTAGGCGACATTATCTGTGCAAACTGAGGATTTGTTTCTATCTTCTTCAGCCTTGGTTTCAGCTCTATCACATTCTTCCAGGGATCCCTGAAGAAACTTATAATCTGACCTATAATTTTTTCTATCAGAGTCAGTTCTATTTCAGTAAAACCCCTTGCTCTTTCAAATGCATGCCCTGTACCTCCAAGAACCCTTTCAATCATAGCAAAGCATATAGATGGGGTCATTTCTACTATGATTGATCCACTAAGAGGAGCAAAATCTACAATTCCAAGTACTGACGGATTAGGC
>CAZUGK010000181.1:0-1496 GCA_964619815.1 uncultured Clostridiaceae bacterium
TCGAAACCCAATAACAATTGTTGCACATCTTTTATCTTATTATATACAAGTTGAGGCAGTCTTGGCAATTGTATGTATTTCACCGGAGCAAGAATTTTAAGTGCTTGAGAGGTAAAAATAAAGCTAGCAGGCATGGGCTGAAATCGCTAATTTGTGCAAGTTTTGCAGAATAAATATGAAATAGGGAGGTGCGTAAGTTGGAAGAGGTAAAGAGCCTGACAGGCTGGGTAAAACTGAGATACTTTATTCAGTTGCTGAGACCCAGACAGTGGATTAAGAACCTGTTCTTATTTGCGGCACTGCTGTTTTCCAGGAATATAGATAAAATACCGTATATACTGGCCGCATCCTATGCATTTCTGTGCTTCTGCGCTGCATCCTCAGTCGTGTATATATTCAATGATATGCTTGATATTGAAAAGGACAGGAAACATCCGAGAAAAAGAAAACGCCCTTTGGCAGCAGGAGTGATAAGCAAAAGGGAAGCACAAATCCTGCTGGTGTTTATGCTTCCGGCAGCTGTTGCATTTTCTTTTTTGCTTAATAACAGCTTCGGCTTTATTATAATCATTTATTTTGTTAATAACCTGCTGTACACGTTATATGTGAAAAACCTGGTTATCCTTGATGTAATGTCTATTGCCATAGGCTTCATACTCAGGGTTGCAGGCGGGGCGGTGGCAATAGGGGTGTTTATCTCACCATGGCTGCTTCTGTGCACCTTGATGCTGGCTTTGTTTCTGGGCTTCAGCAAGCGCAGGAATGAGCTGCTGGTACTGCAGCAGGATGCTCAAAGCCACAGGATGATTCTCGAACATTATTCCCTGGACTTTATAGACAACATGCTTTCGATTGTAACGGCATCCACGTTGATATCCTACAGCCTGTACACGTTTTTCGCCAGCGAAGATAAGTACTCGATGCTTACGATACTATTCGTACTATATGGGATCTTCAGGTATCAGTACATAATTTACAGTAAAAAACTGGGTGAAAGCCCTGAAGAAATTGTGCTGACCGATATGCCGCTGTTTATAAACATACTGCTGTGGATACTTTCCAGCATATTAATACTTTATAAATAGCACCTAAGCTCTGCGCGATGCAATACGGGAGCCCGGAGTCAGTATTCCTGCAAGCAGAAGGCCGATTAAGATGCAAAGAAAAGGTTCTGCTGCTATTCTATACCTTGGAGCGAAGTAGAATACCTGAATAATGAGGTCGATATACAGAAAATTTCCGATTATCCAGGCAGGCTCGCAGAACAGGACATAAAGGCATCTGGCTGCAAGGAGCCTTAGGATAAAGAGAATCAACAGTATCAGGGCAGTCTTCCATAAGAATTCAAAGGACATTTGAGGCAGCTTATATAAGCTGTCGGGAATGCCCTTTTTAATTATGCCCATTTTTATAAGGCTGCCGTAAAGGGGAAGCTTGTAGGTCCTGTCAAGGTAGCTCCTGGCTTCTGATATGTGCGGGTCCCCTTTATAAAGAAA
>CAZUGK010000181.1:1506-6976 GCA_964619815.1 uncultured Clostridiaceae bacterium
TAAAGAAAAAGCTGCTGCTTGACCTTTAGAAGGCTTGCTTCCCTGGGAATGTTCCCGCTTATGTAAGCGAGCCCTTCCCTGTAGCCTGTTTCATAAAGCCTGTTAATGTCAGAGTAAGGCTTAACATCTACCCATTGACCGTTTGACAGCGGATTATGAGCTATATAAAAATTAATGGGACCGTTGGTGTCTATAAGTATGAAGCGTCCGGTAACTGCATAGTTCCTTATAATCCATGGGGAAAACACAACGAGCATGATTGCCAGCATAAGCGCCCCATCCACGATAAATACTCTCAAAGCTCTTCTGGTATCAAGCCTTTTAGCCGTTGTGTATAAAGCCATGAAAACCAGCATAACACCCGGGATGAGAAGAAGTACAGGGCGTGTAAGGTTGCCTATTCCAAGGAAAAACGAGCTTAAATACAGGAATTTTATCGGTACATGGCCCTTGTATAAGCTAAGCCTGGGGGAGAATTCATCCTTGAAGTACCTGAGGACAAAATAGGAAAGTGCAAGGTAGATGGTTATGAATACTGTTTCAACATATAAATGGTTGGTATAAACCACCATTCTCGGATTTAAGGCCATAAGTACACCGGCTGCGAGTCCCGCTTCCCTGTGAAAATCACTATAGCTTTCCAAGGCCTCGCTGGCGATGAAATAGCAAAGCAGACAGGAAGCAGCAGAAAAGAATACCTGTATCATCCGCATTACCAGGAAATCCTGTGCTGTACCGAAAAGCCTGCAGACAAAGCCTGAAAGGAAAATATACAAGGGAGGCCAATAGGCGTAACGGGCCCAGTATTCACCGAACCTATGGCCATAATATTCGCCGTTCATTACATTCAGGGCATAGTTATACATGCTCCAGGCATCGATTTTGAATTCAAAGGGAGTGTAAATGATGAAGCGGAGCCTTATATATATTGCCAGGCATAATATAAATAATGCATATACAAATGAGCGTCTAGACTTCAAATGGATATTTCTCCTTATCGTATATAATCTATATCCCATTTAGTATATACACAAACCTTATGAAAAAGTAGTCATTATGCATTGAAAATTAACCGGCGAAAGATATAAAAAGAGATGGCTTCATCGATAGAAACCATCTCTTTATTGTAACCTGTTATTGGCCCAAAACCTTTGTAAGCTTTACCTGGGTGAAATTGTACCTATATCTGTAATCTGAGGATTTGCTTGTATCTAAAATTTTGATTGTCATCTGTTTTACTCCCATGAGGTTTATATCAGCAACTTTTATAGGAGTGCCTCCTTTGGTTGCCTTTGTGGATTCATATAATATATTACCATCTCCTATTATTTGAAGAGAGGCACCTACTTCGCTAAGTTTGCTGTTTACTGGATCCGAGCTTGAGTCATCAACACCGAAAATGCCGGAAATGCTTGAGTAGTTGCCATCCAATAGGAAGGTCACGGCAGAAGAACCATTTGCACCAATTCCGCTGCAGAGGACAGCGTCCTTGCTTTCATATTCTACATTGTTCATTTTCAGCTTTTTGTTCTGTTCCCAGGTCATTCCGATCAGCATTTTGCCTTTTGTGAAGGGAGTCATATCACCGATTCCCACTTCCATGCCATTTGCCTTGAGCACCTTTCCCAGATATATTGTGTTTTCTTTAGCATCGAAAGTAACTTCCTTGCCAAAAGCGTTTGCAATAGCTCTAACAGGGAGGTAAGTAGTGCCGTTATACGAAAAAGCCTCTACTTTGTTGCCGTTAGCATCCTTTAAATCCAGTATCTTGCCATCCAGGGCAACTTTTACCCCGGAAAACACAGCCTGTATGCTCTTAGTCACCGGTGCAGCAAAAATTGTGCAAAAAACAACGGAAGTGATAATGATGCCAATGGTCATTCCTTTAAAAATTTCCTTAGATATTCTCATTTTTCTCCTCCTTTTATTGCTGTTTTAAAATCTATTAATATTTTACAGCACAATTTACCAATTTCAAAGGAAAATTTATGTCCTTACGCCACCAATTGACAGAGGGGGTTAGGCATAGGTTTAATTGCTGGAATTTTATACCTAAATTCACTTGCGTTTTTAATTTAATAAAAGTCCGATGCTATGAAAAGAATAATTATACCGGTATTATTACAGGTGCACTTTGATTTTGACCTGAATAGAGATATAATATATGGATACAAGTAATTGCCATATTTTAAAAATATTAGAGGTGTTAAATTGCTTACAGAAATACTGATTCGGTCATTCATCAAGGATAAGGATAATATAAGGGATAAACAAGTAAGGCAGAGGTACGGGTACCTTGGGGGCTTTGTAGGTATATTCTGCAATGTGCTGCTTTCGGCAGCAAAGATTATAATTGGTCTGGCGGCCAATAGTATAGCTATTACTGCTGATGCTGTGAACAATCTGACTGATGCAGCTTCTTCGATAATCACACTTGTCGGCTTTAAGATAACAAACAAGCCGGCTGACAGGGAGCATCCCTTTGGTCATGCAAGGATTGAATACATTTCAGCAATGGTTGTATCCTTTATGATAATACTTGTTGGCTTTGAGTTTTTTAAAAGCTCAATTGATAAGATAAGAAATCCGGTGCCCATTAAGTTTGAGCTTGTACCCTTTCTCATACTTTTATTATCAATCGGCGTTAAAATCTGGCTCAGCAGATTTTACAAGAAGATTGGAAGCACGATAGACAGTAAGACAATGGAGGCTACCGCTACCGACAGCCTCAGTGATGTAATAACTACATCTGTAGTTGTTTTATCGCTGCTCGGTTCCCTATGGATAACCTTTCCTATTGATGGCTATATAGGGCTTTTGGTTTCGGCTTTTATTATGTATTCCGGGATATCCCTTACCAAGGAGACTCTGAACCCGCTGCTGGGTGATGCACCTGACCCTGAGCTTGTAAGGACAATAACCGAAAAAACCTTGAAATATGAAGGGATAATAGGAATGCATGACTTGATAGTCCACAACTACGGCCCCGGCAGGTGCGTTGTTTCGCTGCATGCCGAGATTCCCGCCCGGATTGATATCATGAAAGCGCATGATATTATAGACCTGGCGGAGCAGGAAATTTCCGAAGAACTGGGCATCCACCTGGTAATCCATATGGATCCCATTAATACTGATGATAGAGTAGTGCAAGAGACACAGGAACAGATAATAGAAGTCATAAATGAAATACATGTGGAATTGTCCATTCATGATTTCAGGATAGTTGGGGGAGAAGAACACAAAAATGTTATATTCGACCTTGTAGTACCTTATGAGTATGATGAAAAAATGGCAAAAGACCTTACTAAGGAAGTGGCAGAGCTGATAGAAAAGAAGTACCCTAACTATAACGCTGTTATTTATATTGACAGAGCATATTCAGTTTTAAATAAATGAATGTAAGGAGCAAGTATTTGTAACCTCAACTGTTTTGAGGTTATTTTTTTGTCCAAAATATTAAGAATGCGACGCTTTCGCATTCTTGTTGCGCGCTGCAGGCATAGGGTCATTTCTTTGTGGTCCCGTTTCGCGTTTCGCGTGTTCAGGCAGGGCTTCGAAGCGTTTCTTGCATACTCGTAACGCGTAACGCGCAACTCGTAACCAATATCGTCACATCATCCTACTATTATTCAAAGAATTTAGTATGAAATATATAGCTTGTATATTTTTTTTTAATTTTTGTTCTAGCTGATACTTTTTACCAATACAATCTTATATAAGCTTATAAATATGGTAAACAGTATCAACTATCCAGAGACAAATGCTGAAACTTCAACTGTTTGGCTTAAAAATAATTCTGGCATGCTATTTGCTAATATATAGTTTTAGGAGGGGTCGGTATGTATAGTAAGTTTCTTACTATAATACAGAAAAATCCAATCATTGCTGCGGTGAATAATATTGAGAAGATAGATTTTGCAGTAGCATCACCCTGTAAAATAATCTTTCTGCTGACAGGAAACATCATTAATATAAAGGACATAGTAGAAAAGTGCAAAAAGAATAACAAGTACATTTTAGTGCATCTCGACCTTGTGGAGGGCTTATCCAAAGATGAGTACGCTTTGAAATATATCAGTGAGTATATAAAACCTGATGGAATAATTACTACAAGAGGGAATCTCATAAGGATTGCAAAGGAAAATAGCATCTTCGCCATACAGAGATTGTTCATATTAGATTCCATGTCTCTTGATACAGGGATAAAATCAATTCACTCAACCAAGCCTGAAGCCATAGAGATACTTCCGGGCATTATGCCCAAAGCAATAAAACGGATACATTCCGAGACTCAGATACCTCTTATTGCAGGGGGGCTGATTATCGACAAGGAGGATGCAATTGCCAGCTTAAGCGCGGGAGCAATCGGTATTTCGACAAGCAATAAATCTGTTTGGTATATGTAGCTTTGGTGTAATAAAGTATTCCAATCATATTGAAAGGAGGTGAAATAATGAAGCATTTAGGGACTATTATAGGTACAGCTATAGCCGGTATGTTTGTAATGAGTGTCTGGGGAGCTTTCGCAGGAAAATACGGCATAGGCGGAGGATGGTTTGCAGGTTTTATTATCATAGGTACAATGTGGTTTATGAATCACAATATAGGAATAGTATATAACAACGGAGCATGGGTCGATATGGCACTTGGCATAGGCGTAGCTGGAACAATGAGAGACGTATTCAATAATGGTATCCAGGCTGGTATTGAGTCACTGCCTACACTTATTACTGTAATCATAGGCGGGATGATCGGCGGATACACAGCAGCAAAGCTTGAAAAGTATCTTGCTGCGAAGGCAAAGAACTAGTATTCTATTATACTATTGATAAATAAATGAGAAACATCGGAAGAAGAAGAAGAGAAAATATAAATGGAAGGAGGTTATCTAATGACTATACAGAACATAATTGGAACCTTGGCAGGGGCGTTCATATTCCCATTCATAATAAGGCTTGCATGGGGCAAAATGGTAGGTTACTGGGGGCCAATAGGCGGCTGGATGGCAGCAGGCTTTATAGTTGGAACATGCTGGACATTGAATCACGGAGTAGGCTTCATATTCCAATCAGGCACTGCATGGATAGATATGGCTTGGGCTGCAGGCTTCGGTTTATTTACAGCTTCTCTTGTATCCGGTGATAAAATGGGAGAAGGCCTGACCACAGGGCTTATGGCAATAATAGGCGGTACTTTGGGCGGCTTTATCCTTTCTTGTGTAATATAGATTTCAGCAATATCAAATTGATATATAATATCAATTAAGGGACATTCACTTGTATTAAAAAAATACAGTAATTATAAACCAATTGGAATGGAGGGAACACAGTGAGTAAATACATACTGGCATTAGACCAGGGAACAACAAGCTCGAGAGCGATTGTATTCGATAACGACGGAAAAATCGTAAGTGTAGCTCAGAAGGAGTTCACTCAGATTTATCCGAAGGCCGGCTGGGTTGAGCATGATC
>CAZUGK010000182.1:0-241 GCA_964619815.1 uncultured Clostridiaceae bacterium
CTGTCTTCCGATGACAGCTGCATAAATGCCTTTTAGGAATCCAAACAGCCATTCTTTTAACTCTTCCAGAGTATCAATACTGTTAATTGTCTCATACAGAAGTCCCTGCTCATCAGATAACTCGTCGTCTGCATCAAGCTTACGAAGCTGCCACTGCAGCGCCGTAATGACCTCGGTATTAAATTTTTTCACACTTCTTACGGAAATGTTTGCATCTCTTATCTCATTGTAGACAGCCACC
>CAZUGK010000182.1:251-6349 GCA_964619815.1 uncultured Clostridiaceae bacterium
TTTTTTAATATCGCCGCCCTGGCTCACAACTGAGGTGATCTGCTGTGCAAGCTCCATGCTTTTTTTTGAGCCCAGGCTGTTTGTGTATTTCAGCGTTTCAGAATAATGAATAATCCTCCCGCGTCCAAGATAGAATCTGCACTCAGCTGTCTGCAACGCTCGCAAAGCGTTCGCCGCAATGTCCCCTGTGCTATGGAAAATACCGCTTACGCCTGCGGTCACACTAATATTCAGAGATCTCATAAGTTCTTCTCCGATACATGTGAGCAAATCATATACGCTGGCGTTGATTTTGTAAAAGCTTGTTTCGTTGCTGTAACCAAAAAGAATGTAATGTGTCTTCCCGTCGGCTTTACCATAGATAGTATTTCCGTTTTTCTGAACAAGCTCATTAATCGCGTTTTCAATTGAGAAAGTAAGCATCTCCTCGCTCCGATCATGAAACTTTTCATTCAGTCGGTAATAATCCTCGAGCTGCAGGCAGCATGCAACCATACTTTCTAATAGTATGTCCGATTTTACTAGACCGAGCCTTTTTTGAATAAGCTGATTATCAGTAATATAGCCCTTGACAAGATCCATTACCAGATTGGCTCTGATTGCAGGAGCCGAATCGTCCGCAAGTGCCTTCAGGTCATAAATTTCATTACGCTTTGTTTTGTCAGCCTCAATCTCTTCCGCGACCTTTCCAAGAACACAAGCAAGAGTATCTATTACCATATCCTGTTTGAGCAGGTATTCAGATGCCCCTGTCTTCATTGCCATCCTGACGTTGCTGTAATCATCGTGGCAGCTCAGGATAATGATTTTGCACATCGGATTAGCCTTTGTAATTGCAGATATTGTCTCAAGCCCGCCCATCACGGGCATTTCAATATCAAGCAGGACAATATCCGGATGAAGCCTTTCAATTTTTACAAGTGCCTCCCGGCCATCTCCGGCATCGCCCACAAGCTCAAAACCCGGCAAAGAATAAGAGAATAATTCCTTCAGTTGTATTCGGACATTTACGTCGTCATCTACTACAACCACTTTATACATACCGCTCGCACTCCTTTTCATCAGCTATGACAGGAAGAGTTACAGTTACCTTTGTTCCATATCCTACACGGCACCTGAAATGAATAGTGTACTCTTCACCAAAATACATTTCCAGCCTTTCTTTGATATTTTTTATTGCAATTCCGCTGAAATTGCCTGACACACCATGTGAACCCGAAGTTGAAAGGATTTCAGTAACCTTTTCTTCACTCATACCCCGGCCATTATCTTCAATTACAAAATACAGGGTATCTGACTTTATGTATGCCCTTATAATAAGTATGTTGTTGCTTTTCTGAAGATTAAAGCCATGAATTACCGCGTTTTCAACAATTGGCTGAAGAAGCATTTTAAGTGTCATAAGCTTTTCAACCTCAGTATCTATTTCATAAACCACCTCAAACTCGTTTTCGCACCGAACCTGCTGAAGATAAAGGTAACCCTTTACAAGCCGGATTTCTTCCTCTACTCGGATAAAAATACTTTTATTGCTTATACTCGTGCGCAGCAATCCGGTCAAACCTGTAGTGAGGTTGTAAATTTTCTCCTCTCCATGGGTATATGAAATCGCCTTGATCGTATTCAAAAAGTTGTAAATGAAATGCGGAGTAATCTGTGCCTGGAGAAAATCCAAATCCGACTGTCTTTTCTGACGTTCTTCCTCTTTTACTCTTTCAAGCAGGTTCTTGATTTCGCGGAGCATATTGTTATAGCTTGCCGACAATATTCCTATTTCACCCCCCGAAGAAATATCAATCTCTCCGCTGAAGTCTCCTCTGACGGCATACCGTATAGATTCAACCAGTTTTTTGATCGGCTTTATTAGGCTTGTTGCAAGAAAGAGCGACATCAGGACGGTAAAAACTACACTTGAGAAGATGATTAATGCTGATGCTCCTATTGTCTTCCACGACTGGACATATGATTCATTGATATCGATTTCCGCAATATAGAACCACTTTGTACTAGCTGAATAAAGATAACGGACATATTTTTCAGAATCGTCAATATCCAGCTTCAGCATGCCTTCGCTGTCATCAGCACCTAGAATACTTTTACAATAGGGCTTATCAAGAATTTTTGTATACTGGCTACTATCCGGAGAATAAATGACTTTACCCGAACTGTCTATAATATATAGCATGTCCTGCTTTGCTGATGACTGACAGGCATTTGCAATTGTTTTTTCCGCTATATTTACAATAATCGCGCCAACCGGCTCAGTATTGTTGTTGGAAAACGCTGCTCTGGACAAAGTCAGCACATATTCTGTACCTGATCTGAACTCATTACGGTGAAGCCCGGAAGCCGAGGCTGTTTCCAGCGATTTGAGCCCCATCTGGTACACAGCATATTTCTGGTATTGCCTACTCTGTGATCCGCCGAAATTGTGCGGAGAAATAATTCCCAAATCCTTCAGGCACACAAATATTGAGGCTATGTCAAGATGAGTGGCCTCAATCATGGAAATATAATTCGATAGCCCAAAGTAATTAATATTGTATGTTGCATTGTCACTCATGTTTGAATTGTAATTCTGAACCTCTGCCCTTGCCATAATCTGAAGGCTTATTTTATCGGCACTTTCAACCAGGTCTTCAATCTTGCTTTTCATCTGGTTTAGAAGATTCATAGAATATATGGTCTGCTGCTTTTCAATAGTATTGAGTGCGTTATTGTGGGCAATATATCCAATTGCAATGGTGGGTACCAGGGAAATGAGCACCATTGACATAATCATTTTTGTCTTCAGCGAGCAGTTGGAAAAAAGTCTATAAAGCTTAGTTAATTTGGGGCCGATTACTGATGTTTTCTCCATCAATTGCTGTCACCTCTTCACAATGACTATCTGTATCCTTTTTCAGTATATATTAAGGATAATATAAAGTCCAACTTTACTTTGCTGCATCATAGAACAAATAATCCCTTCACTGCAAAAAAAGCAGCTTAAAGCATTTTCAGCCTTAAGTCGCATCTGTTTGCACTTTGTATTTATTATTACGCCTCGGTTCACCATGCAATCTTAATCAGGTGCTTCAGCAGATAATAGTCACTCAAAATCTTTTTTTTCAATCCATAGCTTCTTCATATTTTCATATGCTTCGTCGGATACCCCCGGCAAACTCTCTGCTTCTTTGAAAATGGGCAAAAGCTGGCTGCCAGCAACCTCGGGATTTGTGCAGGCATTGTCGTTACGAAACTTATTGCGTTCGGACAATATCCGAAGATCCGGCAAATCTATAGGGATACCACCATTGAGGTTGGAACGGTAGGCCATTATTCCGCATATGCCCATATCAACAGCCTGATAGACATCAATAGAATATTCATACCCCTCAGGGCGTCCGAGAATCTTCTGGATAAAGAAATGTGTAGCATAGAAGTCGCTCCCTCCATGGGAGTTAACGCTTTCGGCAAGTGCGGCAGATACGAATTTTTGGGGATAATATGTTTCGGTGCTGCCGTGACAAGCTTTTTCTTCAATATAAACATTTAGTTTTTGTTCGCCCAAACGTTGTGTCTCCATGCAACCTTGAGTGCCGTAAATTTCATAGTTTACACTCGCCGGTTCCCTTTTCAGTTCACCATGAATGCTTTTTGCAATTGCGCCATTGTCCAGTGTAATCATTTCAATTCCGGCTGAGCCGTGACTCAAGCCCTTCTGATACTGCTCCTGAATTGGCCTTGTCGCAATACCTGTAACCCTTATTGGCCTTCTGCCTGTGATGGTAAGCATAGGTCCTATACTGTGAGTACAGTAAAAAAATGGATGCAGCCGATTGCGCCAGTGATTACGATCACCATATGTCAGCGATGGCCATCCGGCACTGCAATCATGGACATATTCCCCTTCCGCATAGGTCACCTCGCCTATATCTCCGTGCTTGTAACGCCGCCACATCTCAAATGTCAGATCCGAATAGCAATAATTTTCCGCATAGGCGTAAACTTTACCGCTGCGCTCAACAGCCTCAATCAACTGGACAGCCTGAGCCATGGTCTCGCAGGGCAGCACCTCACTAAGCACATGGCGACCCGATTCAAGAAGTCTCACTGCATAAGGCGCATGCTCGTTTGCAAAATTAGCAAGGATTACTGCATCCATATCATGTGCGAAAAAATCTTCGAAATTTTCATATAGCGCTACCTTTACTCCATTCTCCTCAGCCTTTTCACGGCATTTTTCCAGCAATGGCTTGTAACGGTCGCATACGGCAACCAGCTCGGCATCGGGATGATTTAAGAGAACCTGAACCATTACCGAACCGCGGAATGCCCCAAAAACACCAACCTTCAACTTTTTATTCATATTTATCTACCTTTCTTTACTACATACTGATTTGTTCTGCAAGACCCAATGCAGCTGCAATCTAGTATTTGTAGTGTCAAAATACTTATAACAGGTTATGTTATTGATATTATAGGCCAACATCTGTCTGTAAAAAATGAATATTATTCGGAAGAAGGTATAAAATTATCAAATATTTTGTGCAAAATATACGCTTATTGTCATTTATATTCGGCAAAGTTGTAATGTTTGCTCGGTTCTTTTACAGCACGTGCCCCTGGATTACTTGCCAGTCCCTTGCAAACACTGAGTTTACGAGGGGGGTTAATTTATTGAAAATGCTCTAATATTTGTATGCGGAGCCAAAATGGTGATAAGAATTATTAAACATTTATAAGTTTGTATGAGGAAATATAACAATATAAATAATAGCAAAATATTGAGGCAGAACTTATAAGAAGATATAAAAAAATCACATGAATTATATATTTCAAGTAATGTAATTCGGGACTATTTACCAAGAATACCGTTACCTTGATTCGATTATACCTTCAAGTGGTCCATCAGAGTCTTTAGACGCGGAACAACCGAAACAGGTATAGCTCCGCATTCACCTCATGCTATATTTGTCCACACGGACTTTTGCAGTAATTCCATGTGCGAGCATTTTCTCAATATTGCATTGCCTTTCAGTTACTTCTCCAATCAATCTGCTTGCTTCCGGAGTCATTCTCTGGTATGTAACGGTCTTAATGAACTTCCCTACCCAAACACCTCCGGTATATCTGGCAGCACGGCTGGTAGGAAGTATATGGTTTGTGCCGATGGATTTATCTCCATATGCCACTGTAGTTTCTTCTCCAATAAATAGTGACCCGTAATTTGAAAGTCTTTCAAAATAGTAACTCCAATCCTTTACATGCAGCTCCAGATGCTCCGGTGCATAATCATCACTGATTATAATAGCTTCATCTTTATCATCAGCAATATAAATTATTGAATTGTTTGCCCAGGAAACTTCTGCAACATTTTTAGTCGGCAAAACATCCAGCTGTTTTTCCAATTCCTCTAAACATGCCGCAGCAAATTGTTCACTCAAGCACACAAGTGCAATACCGCTGTTGGGATCATGCTCCGCCTGTCCAAGCAGGTCACAGGCTACAATAGCCGGATCGGCTGAATCATCGGCGATAACCATTATTTCGGTAGGCCCTGCAAGCAGGTCTATTCCACACCTTCCGAAGAGTTGACGCTTGGCTTCAGCAACAAATTTGTTTCCTGCACCGCATAGAATATCAACAGGTTCTATTACCCCCATCCCAAATGCCATCATCGCAAATGCCGGTACACCGCCGAGTATGAAAATCCTATCCGCCCCTGCTTTCTTCATGGCATTTATGGTAGCCGGATAATATCCAATATCTTTTACCGGAGGTGTGAAGGCGAAAATGTTTTTGACGCCAGCAATCTTTGCCGGTATTATGCTCATCTGAGCCGATCCGAACATCGGGTAACGTCCTCCAGGTATATAGCTTCCGACCGATTTGACCGGAATATGCTTGTGACCCAGAATGACCCCCTTGCGTGTTTCAATATCCAACGGAAGTAACGTCTTTAACTGAGCTTTTGCAAATGCCCTGACATTTTCCTGGCAAAAATCAGTATCTTCAATAATTTGCTGATCAAGTCCATTTATCGCCTCATTGATCTGCTTTTCATCAAGTTCGAAGTTACCAGGATTCCACCCATCAAACTTTCCACTATACTT
>CAZUGK010000182.1:6359-6936 GCA_964619815.1 uncultured Clostridiaceae bacterium
AAGGTCAAGAAGCATTTCTGAAACCACCCTGGAAGTTTCAGGGTCACTTTCAAATAACCTATGTCCACCATTCTTAAATAATCTCATTATCTCAATCCTTTCCTTTAAAATCTCCTATAATTAAAATGGACTGCCATCAAAAAAGCTGTTTCATCATTGGTATTTATAAAATTGTGTTTGATTCTGGCATCTAGGTAAAAGCAATCCCCTTTACTCAGTTCGTAGATCTTCTCTTCATAATTCAGCTTGACATTGCCTTCGAGCACATATACAAATTCTTCTGAGTCATGTGAAGTTAACTCTGATGCGCCCTTTTTAATCCTGAATAAAAAGGGAGACATATACTTGTTCCTATATATATTTACTAGAGGTTTAAATGAATAAACATCGGAGGATTCCTCCCACTCTTCCCTTATCGACTCAGAATGTTTCAGAAGTTCTATGTTTTTGGAAGCCAGGACATCCTGATGCATGTCAATCAGTTCAACAATATCAACCTGAAGTGCATTTGCGATAGCTTGCACCGTAGCGAAAGGAGGCGTCTTTGACGAACGTTCAATTTTTGACAAGTATCCTT
>CAZUGK010000183.1:0-6916 GCA_964619815.1 uncultured Clostridiaceae bacterium
AGAATCACTCAGGATGGCGGAAGTATGGCACATCTTGACTCTGTTTTCCTTGGAGGTGAGGCTCCACAAAGTGCTAACTTCGATGATGGAATTCTTCTACTGAAGCTCTCAAAAAAAGATCTAGACTTGATAAATATTGCTCCTGAAGGTATAGAACTAGTTTTCCCGGCAAACAGAAAAAGTAATATCCTCTCTGTGACAGGCCGGATAGAGGGTAAAAGAATTACCAGAGAACCCTTCAGGTTTCCAAGTGCAAATACATATAAGGAAATTAACGAAAGCCCGGAATTTTATACTTACAAACTCAATTCAGTGAACAGAACTCTCACAATTGACGGTAACCTAGAAGAAATTACAGGCCTTGAACCCTTGTTTAAAGAGTTCAGCGCACCCGTAACAGGTCATCCTGAAGGTTACACCTACGGTTGGGTAATGAATGATCATAATTACCTGTATGCAATAATAGAATTCACTTTTGACAATACTATGGACTTTGATAAGGACTATTCAAAATTGTATATAAGTACAGATTCCAATATCTATGAATTCAAAGTATCAGAATCCGAAACCGCCTGGGGCTTGCTCAGTTTCGTATATACTGATAAGGTAGGATATCAGCATAAGGTATATGAGTTTAAGATACCTGAAAAAGAAATATATATTAATACTGATAACACCCTGCAATTGGCATTTTCAGCATATAGTACTTCAGCACCTTTTTAGGGGATAGTTCCCACTAAGGCATATAGTTCGAAGAGCGGTTAATATCTGGCGTCATATGATGAGCAGGCTTGAGTTTATTTAAGGTTATGATATAAAGGCAGCAATCGGAAAATACAATCCGGTTGCTGCCTTTTATATTATATTAGAGCTTTATAGTTAAAATATAGCTGTCCTTTGTACAGTTTGAAATACTCCATGTACCGGTGTCCGGCAGGCTCAAAGCCGCACCGGAAGCATCAAAATCAGGCCTATGCAGGTATTGGATCAAGTAACTGCTGCCGTAACTGTCTTTAAAGTATGAGACCTTATTATTTTTAATATACTCAACATATTCCTCAAGGCATATATTTTTCTTCTTCATAAATTCTGAATGGACAGCCCCTACATACCTTACATGCCAAGGCTCATAAATTATACCCGTAATAGTTGTTTTGTCCTCCGGGTACCTGATTATAAACCCATATTTCCAACAATTCTCATTCAGCCATCTTCCTTGTTTTGTCTTAATGAAATCTGCGATTATGCTGGTACTTTCACTGCATATATCAGCTGCCAGCCCTGTCTGGTGCTCACTGGAACCGGGAACTGCCACTACTTTGGAAGCTTCTTCGAAAGCAGCTTTGCGATTCATTTTTCTTGACAAAAGGTTTACCTTGTTGTAAAACAGACTGCTTTGCTTGTCATAAGCTCTATAGCCGCTTGTTGTGACAAAGCTGTTTACTCCATCACGGGAAGCAGCCTCCAACAGCATATTCAAATTCTCTGCTGCCTCTCTGTCCAGTCTGAGATAACCGGCGGACCTTCCCTTTGAGGGTTTTGTGTAAACAATATTGGAAGGTATATAACTCTTATCCAGCATGTTATTCCTATTAATCAGAAGCAGATTATTTCCAATGGGCTGATTCATATTACCGGGGCTGATTACATCATAGCTTGTCCCATTTTTTCGCAATAGTATATTTGCTTTATTATCTGCAACCTCCACTGACGCCTCCGCCAGCACAGAGATGCTGCCGTTTCCTGCAAAGTACTCCGGTAAGATTTCCATATTGTTGAGTCGGTTCAAGCTTACAAAAACATTGAACCGGAATACACCACCCTCCTCCGTTTCCCCTTTTTCAGGGAAAACAAAGGCTTCTTCATCAGTTTTTATTGTTTCATCAAGCACCTTGATATAAATGCTATGATCGCTTTCCTCTGCATTTATGAAGCCTGTATCGGAGTTAAAAGAAAGTGCTTTACCGATTGCTTCCGATATGTCGGAATACAGTATTTTCACAGAACCGCCTTCTACGTGTACATTTGCTGTAAAGTTTGCTAAAATGTCTTTTCCATCATATTTATAGGTCGTAGCATCTGAATATACCACTGTACTAAACAACAAAACTGCTGCAAATATCATGATAATTAATCTTCTCATGTAGCCCCCCGATATAACTCGACAATATTCTGCTTACTTATCTATTATAACAAATCATATGCCGGTATACCATAATTTTCCCATATGGAGAAGATCATACATGCCAAAATTCGCAAAAACTCTTTCAAATATTCCAAATACAGTGAACAGATGTGCCCTATATAGAAGAAAGTCCTATGCAGATTAACTGCATAGGGCTTTCTTCTATATATTCCTCACAGTTTTATTTACTCTCCTAAAATAATAAGCGCTCAGAAGCAATGCTGCAGCAGCTATTGCACTGCACACCACGAAGGAAAACTGAAGAGACATGTTGGCTGCCTTGCCGATAGCCAGGTTTGTGAACGCTGAAACTATATCTATTAACATTGCATAGGTGGACAAAATCGTTGCCCTGTCAGATGTGCTTATGGATTTGTTCTGTATGTCGGAAGAAATAGGCATTACCATTGCATTGCATAGACTAACTATGGCAATCATCATTATGCTTGCCACGGGGCCACTTGTGAATACCAACAATAAGCTGCCTATGCAAATTCCCCCTGCCATTAAGTTTACAGTGCTTCCCTGTCCCAATTTTTTTGTTATAATATAGGACTTTGCAGAAAGCATTGTAAGCAGCTGAATCAGTGCCATAATTACTCCGAAATATCTGATGCCGATACCACTTCTCTGATATTGCAGCTGGTTCAGAAACACAGTTACGGAATGTGATACCTCTGAAAGCAGTGCTACAGCAATGATAAATAATAGTATCATCCTGTTATTCAGAACCTTTCTAAGGCTTCCGGATATACTGGGTCTTTCAATACCTTCAACTTTTACCTCATGAAGAAAAAATGCAGCTGCAACCGATATTCCATAAGGTATGATTGTCAGTGATGCCGTCAGGTCTATTGAAATCGGGACAATAAGTGTGGATGCTGAGGTCGCCAGCAAAAAACCAAAGGTCGACAGGGCATAATACCTGCCAAAAGCCCTCTCAGCATGCTCCTTTTCTACCGAATTATACAAAAGTGCCGTATCACAGCCTGACACTCCGGAAAGTGATAGCGCAAGAAGAACTCTTTCCAAAAGAAAAAGCTCAAAGGAAAATGCTTCATAAAATACGATTTTTGAAATGAAATTCAAGAATAGTGCCAATACCAGAGTGGTCTTGTAACCGAACCTGTCTGCAAACCATCCCCAAGGTATCTCAAAGGCGACCATCAAGACCATAAATATTGATTCTATCAGAAAAATCTCATATATGGAAATACCTCTGGACTGCCTGTATACTGTCGCTACAGGCCCATAAAAAATAAAGCCCTGTAAAAAGGCTATAATACACAAAAGGACATAATTCCTGTTAGCCTTCATAGTTATACACCTCCGAAAACATAAGCAAATAAACCTCTTTACATAATGAGGTCAAAAAATAATATCCGCTTATATCCATCAAGGTCTATAAATATGAAACATGCTGAATTCTCCTCTATATTTGATTACAATAGTATATTAGCAGAAAACTCAATGGAATTCCAGCTCCCTCATTGTACTTTTATTATACAAATGGAACGAAGGCGGCAACCTTCACTCATTGTTTTAACGGAAGAGTATCTGGAAATGGTAAATTTAAGGGCAAACAACGGTAAATTTGCATAAATTGTAATAAAATATTTACAGACTTTACACAATCACCACGGTATAATAGTAACAAAGACATGAGCCAGTGGATGGAATATGCAACCAGTATAACGGGACTATATAAGATATTATGTAATATGTAAAGAAGGGGAAATATTGAAAAAACGACATTATTTAATACTTATCTTCGCAATAATCAGTTTAGCTCTTGCTATTAACAATTACAATATAAGTAAACAAAGTATAAGTAAACAAAGTAAAGGATACTACACAGGAAAGATTGAAAGTATAAACCAAAATGGCGGAATTACAACAGTCAGAGTTTCACCTGTTTCAAGTAATCGTTATTTCATATCGGAAATAAAAGCAAATCATCAAATAGAATATGAATTAGACAACATATCAGTTTCAGGAATAGGTGACCCAAGTAAAAAACATAAAATACTTAAAATGGGTGAACTAGGCGAACTGGTCACAAAATTTAAAGTAGGCGATACTATTATATTTCATGTTCCAGACAAATACTATGATAAGAACGAATACAATTTAGAAATTGATGGACTTGCAGTAGACCTTACTCTAGAATAATTGTCATTGTCATACAAAAGGAAGGAAATCACCTTCCTTTTTCATTATTTATATATCAACATTATTCTTAAACAAAGCCTAAAATTTTTCTTTAAAATACCTGTGGACTTCTATATAATCAATTATGTATGATTTAAGAAGAATTATAGAGAGGAGCCCAACATGAGCATACTTACAGTTAAAAATCTAAGCCATGGATTTGGCGACCGTGCGATATTCAATAATGTTTCCTTCAGATTGCTTAAGGGAGAACATATTGGACTCATCGGCGCAAACGGAGAAGGCAAGTCCACTTTTATGAATATAGTTACAGGAAAACTCGAGCCTGATGATGGCCAGGTGGAATGGTCAAAGCGTGTCAGAGCCGGATATCTGGATCAGCACACTTCCCTTGAAAAAGGAATGACCATAAGAGATGTGCTTAAAAGCGCTTACAAGTATCTTTTTGACATTGAAGCGGAAATAAATGAGATTTGCGATAAAATGGCCGCCGCAACACCGGAAGAGCTGGAACGTCTCCTTGAAGATATGGGGACAATGCAGGAAATGCTTGAGCATAATGATTTTTATATCATTGACTCAAAGATTGAAGAGGTAGGCCGGGGTCTTGGCCTGGCAGATATAGGCCTTGACAAGGAGGTACAGGAGCTTTCCGGCGGTCAGCGCACCAAGGTGCTTTTAGCCAAGCTGCTCCTTGAAAAGCCTGATATTCTTTTGTTGGACGAGCCTACCAACTATCTTGACGAAAAGCACATTGAGTGGTTGAAGCGCTATCTATTAGATTATGAAAATGCATTCATACTTATATCCCATGACGTCCCCTTCCTCAATAGCGTTGTAAATCTCATATATCACATGGAAAACCAGGAGTTGAACCGCTATGTAGGAAATTATGATGATTTCCTTCAAGTCTATGAGGCAAAAAAATCTCAGCTTGAAGCTGCCTACAACAAGCAGCAGCAGGAAATAGCCGAGCTTAAGGACTTTGTGAATCGAAACAAAGCCAGAGTTGCTACCAGAAACATGGCAATGTCCCGTCAGAAGAAGCTGGATAAGATGGAGGTAATAGAGCTTGCCAAGGAAAAGCCGAAGCCTGAGTTCTATTTTAAAGAAGCCAGGACCTCCGGCAAGCTTATATTTGAGACTAAAGAACTGGTAATAGGTTATGAAGAGCCACTTTCCAAGCCTTTGAACCTACGGATGGAGAGAGGTCAGAAGATTGCTCTTGTAGGAGCCAATGGACTCGGAAAAACCACACTTTTGAGGAGCATACTTGGCGAAATCGAGCCGGTTGCAGGTCACGTTGAGCTTGGAGATTATTTGCATATAGGCTATTTTGAACAGGAAATCAAGGATGCCAATTACAACACCTGCATCGAGGAGGTATGGAAGGACTTCCCGTCCTTCAGCCAGTATGAAGTGCGTTCAGCCTTGGCAAAGTGCGGACTGACCACAAAGCATATAGAAAGCAAGATAGTGGTTTTAAGCGGCGGAGAGCAGGCCAAGGTAAGATTATGCAAGCTTATTAACAAGGAGACTAATATATTGATCCTTGACGAGCCTACCAACCACCTGGATGTGGATGCCAAGGAAGAACTGAAGCGGACTCTTAAGGAATACAACGGAAGCATGCTTCTTATATGCCACGAACCGGAGTTTTACAATGATATAGTAAGTGAAGTCTGGAACTGCGAGTCCTGGACAACAAAGATAGTATAGACTCGGGTTTCGAGGTTACGGGGTTTCGGGGGAATGGATAACACTAAACACACGGATGTTCCATGACACGGAATCACAGGGCTAAATATTATATATTATATCGTTATATTACTGAATTTCGATATTTGCTTCGTTATCGATAATCATATAAAAGAATATTATTCTAACCGTGTATTCCGTGGATTTCCGTGCCTTCCGTGTTACCCGTTACTGCACCCGTAAGGAATACCCTGACTTCTATGTTCAAAATAATAGTTGACCTGTGCGGAAATCCGTGCTATTATATATTAAAATCTAAACGTAGTAAATTCTATGAACAAGAGTAGTACCTGCGATATTGAGTTTTCAGCGAGTCGGGATTGGTGTAAGCCCGGTAACAGGATATGCAGCGAATGGACTTGTGAGAAGTAAGGCGAACCTTCCGCTTTTTAATGGAGGTATTAGCTGAAGCCGGAGGATTCCCGTTATAGAATCAGGATATCGAGCCAAATAGTATGCTCCGTATCTTTTAAGAGAGACAATATTTTGTCTAAGCTGGGTGGTACCGCGGAATATACCTTCCGTCCCTTTATAGGGATGGAAGGTTTTTTTATTTTATATAGGAGGTGAAAGCAATGTTATGAACTATAACACTAATCAAAACCAATAATACAATAAATGAATCAGTAAAAGGAGAGATTAATTATGAATTTAAGAAAAAATATCATGATAGCATTGCTGCTTGCCATAGGCTATATAATGCACCAGATTGTCCCGGGTACAATAGGAAGCATGAAGTTTGACCTGATGCTTTCCTTCATATTTGTTGCCCTGCTCGTAAGCAGAGATCTGAAAAGCACC
>CAZUGK010000184.1:0-6831 GCA_964619815.1 uncultured Clostridiaceae bacterium
AATGTAACTGACGAAGATGTAAATAAAGAAATTGAAACAATGAGAGAAAAGAACGCCAGATTGGTAGAAGTTACTGACAGGCCTGTAAGAAATGGAGACATTACGCTGATTGATTTTAAGGGCTTTGTTGGTGACGACCAGTTTGAGGGAGGCACTGCAGAAAACCATAAGCTTGAAATAGGCTCAGGACAGTTCATACCTGGCTTTGAAGAACAGCTTGTAGGTGCAGAGCTTGATAAAGAAGTAGATATCAATGTTCAGTTCCCGGAGGATTATAGAAGTGAAGAACTGGCAGGAAAACCTGCAGTATTTAAAGTTACGGTAAAGGAAATCAAGGAAAAGCAATTAGCTGATCTCGATGATGAATTCGCAAAGGATGTAAGCGAATTCGATACTCTGGATGAACTAAAGGCTGATATCAGGAAGAAGAGGGAAGAAGAGTCCAAGAGGCTGGAAAAACAGCAGTATGAAGACGATGTAATCAGCAAGGTTGTAGAGAATGCAACTGTTGATATTCCTGAGGTAATGATTGATGCACAAATAAACATAATGCTTAGAGATTTTGACTATCAGCTCAGGTATCAGGGTTTGAATCTTGAGACCTATCTTAAATATATAAACATGGATATGGATAAACTCAGAGAGTCATATAAAGAAGTGGCAAAGAGCAGAGTCAAGAGCCAGCTGGTGCTTGAAAAGATTGCTGAAGCCGAAGGTGTCGCAGCTACAGAAGAAGATGTAAATGAAGAGATAGAAAAGACAGCTAAGCAATACAAGCAGGATATTGATAAATTCAAAGCTACATTAAAGGAAGATGAAGTTTCATATATAAAGGATGGAATTATAGTACAGAAGACTATAGACTTCCTGGTAGAAAACAGTGTTGCAAAATAGTATATTTCGTTTATAAGGAGGATACTTATGAGTTTGGTACCTATAGTTGTAGAGCAGACCAATAGAGGAGAACGCTCATACGATATTTACTCAAGACTTCTGAAGGACAGGATAATTTTTCTGGGAGATGAGGTCAATGATGTTACAGCAAGTCTGGTAGTTGCTCAGCTTTTGTTCCTGGAAGGTGATGATCCGGATAAGGATATCAGCTTTTATATCAACAGTCCCGGAGGATCAATCACAGCAGGTATGGCTATATATGACACAATGCAACATATCAAACCTGATGTTTCCACAATCTGTGTAGGGATGGCAGCCAGCATGGGAGCATTTCTGCTGGCCGCAGGTGCAAAGGGAAAGAGGTTCTGTCTGCCAAACAGTGAGGTAATGATTCACCAGCCTTCAGGCGGTGCGCAGGGTAAGGCGACGGATGTTGGAATATATGCTGAGAGGCTTATAAAGACAAGGAAAAAGTTGAATGAGATACTAAGCGAAAAAACAGGGCAGCCTATAGAGAAGATCGAAAAGGATGTTGAACGAGATTATTTCATGTCAGCAGAGGAGGCAAAGGAATACGGACTGGTTGATGAGATCCTTGTTAAGAGAAGGTAAAGTGAGGTGAAAAGATGGCTAAATTTGATGATAAGAAACAGCTGAAATGTTCTTTCTGCGGAAAAAACCAGGAACAGGTCAGAAGATTAATAGCAGGCCCAGGTGTATATATTTGCGATGAATGTATCGAGCTTTGCCAGGAAATCATTGACGAGGAATTTGACGAGGAATTGGATACAGAGCTGCAGGATGTTCCAAAACCTGCACAGATTAAAGAGTTTCTAGACCAGTATGTAATAGGGCAGGAGGGCGCAAAGAAAGCTTTGGCAGTTGCCGTATACAATCATTATAAAAGGATTAACTCAGATTACAAAATAGATGATGTAGAGCTTCAGAAGAGCAATATTGCACTTATAGGCCCTACAGGCTCAGGAAAGACTTTGCTTGCACAGACACTTGCCAAGATGCTCAACGTACCTTTTGCGATCGCAGACGCGACTTCCCTGACTGAAGCAGGTTATGTGGGAGAAGATGTAGAAAACATTCTTCTGAAGCTGATTCAGAATGCGGATTACGATATAGAAAGGGCACAGAAGGGTATAGTATATATTGACGAGGTTGACAAGATAGCAAGAAAGTCTGAGAACCCTTCAATAACAAGAGATGTATCCGGTGAAGGTGTGCAGCAGGCACTTCTCAAGATTCTTGAGGGTACAGTTGCAAGTGTCCCGCCCCAAGGAGGTAGGAAGCACCCTCACCAGGAATTCATTCAGATTGATACTACCAACATATTATTTATCTGCGGTGGAGCCTTTGACGGGCTAGAGAAGATAATAATGAACAGAACAGGCAAGAAATCAATGGGCTTTGTTGCTGATGTACAGTCTAAAGAGCAGCAGGATATAGGACAGATTCTGAAGAAGATAATGCCTGAAGACCTGTTGAAATTCGGTCTTATACCCGAGTTTGTAGGAAGGATTCCGATAATAGTCACTCTGAATCCTTTGGACAAAAAGGCACTGGTGCAGATACTCACTGAGCCGAAGAATGCTCTCGTGAAACAATATCAGAAGCTGTTCGAGCTTGATAATGTGGATCTGGAATTTGAGAGCGAGGCTATTGAGGAAATCGCACAGAAGGCTTTGGACAGAAAAACCGGAGCGAGAGGTTTGAGAGCTATATTTGAGGAGACAATGCTCAATGTAATGTACGAGATCCCGTCAAGGGACGATATAGATAAGTGTATAGTAACGAAAGAAGCTATATTGGAGCACAAAGAACCCAACTTAGTATATCTTGAGCCAGGAGCAAAGAAGGCTGTGAAGAAACAGTCAAGAAAAGGCCAGAAGGCTAAAAGAGGTACAGCGTCCTAGACAATAAACCGGCTCGTGTTGATACACGAACCGGTTTCTGATTTTTTTGGCTTTCAGCTATGTGTAATTCCCCCATACCAATTTTCGGCCGGTATTTCAATTATGCAGCAGTTGATGTCCTTTAAATCAATTTCTGCATATTTTGAGATAAGACTGCTTATTTTCTGAAGCAGAGCCTGTTTGACTTCGGTACTCCTACCAGGATGCATGGATATTTCAACATATACAAAATTGCTGTTCCTGCTTTCATGGGTACTTCTTAACTGGGGAAGCGTTTCATACAGAATCACCTGCCCAACCTGTTCATCGATGTTTAACATTTCTACCATTGATTTTCTGACTTCCTTCACAAGTATCGGCTTCTGAAAAGGAAGGATCGTTGAAGATATGTGAATTTTTACAGTCGGCATTTTTGCACCTCCCTATAATACATTATGTGAAATATCCCTTTTATAGTCCTTTCAGATTTGATTACATTCAATATAGATTATATAGAATTATTAAACATTATTCAATTTAGTGAGGATTTATTCTTATTCATATCAGCTTGTTCACCCTGTTTATGCTTTGCTGTATCGAGCAGACAATACAAAATGTTTTTTGAAAAATGCATTGTACAGGATAAAATATGTTCTCGGGCTAATAATATTATTGATACTGCAAATGAGAGGGAGGAAGACATGATGTCACAAATGTTTCTAATTATACAGCTGTTTTTTGCGGTTGTTATCGGATTATATTTTTTGAACCTGCTAAGAAGCCAGCAGGGAAACAGGGTTGCAATAGAAAGAGAATCGCGAAAGGAAATGGAAAAGCTTCAGCATATGCGGGATATACAACTCACAAAGCCTCTTTCCGAAGTTACCAGGCCAACTGATTTCAGCGAGATAATCGGCCAGGAAAATGGTGTAAAGGCTTTAAGAGCCGCTATATGCAGCCCTAACCCGCAGCACGTGATAATTTATGGTCCTCCGGGAGTCGGAAAGACAGCAGCTGCCAGGCTGATACTGGAGGATGCAAAAAAAATATTCAATTGTCCTTTCAGGCAGGATGCAAAATTTATTGAGGTTGACGCAACAACTGTCAGATTTGATGAAAGAGGTATTGCCGACCCGCTTATAGGCTCTGTGCACGATCCTATATATCAAGGGGCAGGAGCGATGGGTGTAGCAGGAATACCACAGCCTAAAATAGGAGCTGTAACAAAAGCCCATGGAGGGATATTATTCATAGACGAGATTGGGGAACTGCATCCGATACAGATGAATAAACTGCTGAAAATACTTGAGGACAGGAAGGTTTTTTTGGAGAGTGCATATTACAGCTCCGAGGATAACAATATACCCTTCCACATCCACGATATTTTCCAGAACGGACTGCCGGCAGACTTCAGGCTTATCGGTGCCACTACAAGAGGCCCGGAATCCATTCCTCCTGCCTTACGCTCGAGATGCCTTGAAATATATTTCAGGTCTTTGACTTCTGATGAAATAAAAATCGTTACCGAAAATGCCCTGAAGAAAATAAAATTCGACTATGAGGATGGAGTTCCGGACCTTGTAGGGAAATATGCCACGAACGGAAGAGAAGCAGTAAACATAGTACAAACTGCAGTTGGTGTGAATATTAATGAAAATAGGAGTACAGTTACTGTAAGTGATATAGAATGGGTGCTGAACAATGGACAGTACAGCCCAAGGCCGGAGAGAAAAGTCAATGATGAACCGCAGGTGGGATATGTCAATGGACTTGCGGTATATGGGCCTAATATGGGCACCCTTATGGAGATTGAAGCAACTGCAGTTAGTGCAGAGCGAGACACCGGCAAGCTGATTGTCACAGGGATAGTAGAAGAAGAAGAAATAGGCTCCAGAGATGGAAGAACCATAAAACGCAAAAGTATGGCGAAGGCCTCCATCGATAACGTGCTGACAGTAATAAAGAAATACTTGGGTATAGATCCCGGTGAATATGATATTCACCTGAATTTTCCCGGCGGAACACCTGTAGATGGACCTTCGGCAGGGATAACAATAGCGGTTGCGATCTATTCTGCAATCACCAATACCTTTGTGGATAACAAGATTGCAATGACAGGTGAGATTTCAATAAGAGGAAAGGTAAAAGCGGTAGGCGGAATTATCCCAAAAGTCGAAGCTGCTATGCATGCAGGAGCAAAAAAAGTGCTGATACCAAAGGAAAATTGGCAGGAAATATTCAATACCTTTGATATTGAAGTAATACCGGTGGATAATATTGTTGAGGCAGTCAGCATAGCTACTATGAGGCAGCCTGAGGTGAAACCGCTCATAGCTCAGAATGTAGAGGTAAATGTACTGACTGCTGCAGCCATAAATAGTACCGCCACAATACACGCACTAAGCGACACGAAATAGTCAAACGGGCAAGGAGAATGCAGTCCTTGAAATACGAGCTGGAGGAAACAGCAGCATGGGGAAAGACTGCGTTCTCCTTTAAAATTAAACATGTTGATAATTTTTTTCCGTAAAGATATAATAGATTAGACTAGTTATAGTGAATAATCCAACATTTAGATATAGTATTACAGGAGTTGATAATATGCCAAAACGAAAAGACAATATTAAAAGATTGCCATTGCTGCCGCTCCGAGGCTTGAGTATTTTCCCCTATATGGTTTTGCACTTTGATGTAGGCAGGGAGAAATCCATAAGGGCATTGGAAGAAGCTATGATAAATGACCAGTTGATATTCCTTGTTACCCAAAAGGATGCCCATACTGACCTTCCTACAACAGAGGATTTCTTCGAGGTAGGAACCATATCAAAGATAAAGCAGCTTTTAAAGCTTCCCGGGGATACCATAAGAGTGCTTGTTGAAGGTATTAACAGAGCTGAAATAAAAGAGATAGTATCGGAAGAAGCTTATTTTCTTGTAGATGTGGTGGAACATGTTGAAGAGCACAGCAAGGATGGGGATTTGGAGCTGGAGGCTCTAAGAAGAAGCGTGCTGGGGGTTTTTGATGAATACATCAAGGCAAATCCCAAGGTTGCGCCCGAGACGCTTATCACTGTATCGGACATGGAGGATGCATCCAGATTCGCCGACGTAGTGGCTTCCAACCTTACTATAAAGATAGAAGAAAAACAGGAAATACTCTCACTGTTTGATATAAACGAAAGACTTGAGAAGATTTATGAAATACTCACCAGAGAGCTTGAAATTCTTGAAATCGAGAGAAAGATAAATTCCAGGGTGAGAAAGCAGATAGACAAATCCCAGAAGGAATACTACCTGAGAGAGCAATTGAAGGCTATTCAGAAGGAACTGGGCGAAAAGGAAGGCAATGCAGAAGACATAGAGCTCTACAGGGAGAAGCTTTCAAAGCTTGAAGTGCCGGATGAGGTAAAGGATAAGGTGGAAAAGGAGCTGGATAGGCTGTCCAAAATGTCTCCCGGCTCACCTGACGTAGGCGTTTCAAAGACCTATCTGGATTGGATTTTTGACTTGCCTTGGAATACTATGACCGAAGACAACCTGGATATAAAAAATGCCAGGAATGTACTTGATGAGGACCATTACGGCCTTAAGAAGGTTAAGGAAAGAGTCCTTGAGTATCTTGCCATAAGACAGCTTTCCAATAACATGAAAGGACCCATATTGTGCCTTGTAGGACCTCCTGGAGTAGGAAAGACATCAATAGCAAAATCCATTGCCAGGGCAATGGGAAGGAAATTCACCAGGATGTCCCTGGGCGGAGTAAGAGATGAAGCTGAGATAAGAGGGCACAGGAGAACCTATATCGGAGCAATTCCCGGCAGGATAATCTATTCTATAAAACAGGCAGGTTCAAGAAATCCTCTGTTCCTGCTGGATGAAATTGATAAATTAGCCAGTGATTTTAGAGGGGATCCGGCTTCTGCACTGCTTGAGGTGCTTGATGCAGAGCAGAATAAAGACTTCAGGGATCACTATATGGAACTGCCCTTTGATCTTTCAAAGGTTATGTTTATAACTACTGCAAACTCCACAG
>CAZUGK010000185.1:0-1250 GCA_964619815.1 uncultured Clostridiaceae bacterium
GCCACTTATAGAAGTGGGGGACATATTTTCGCCTCGTTACATCAAAAACATAGCAGCTATTGTAGTTACTATAAGACCAACAAACACAGGCTTGAGATTTCTTCTCGCCAATTCGAAGGGATCGACCCCGCATATTGCTGCTGCAGGTATTACTGCCCAAGGTATCAGAGTTCCTCCACCTACCCAAATAGCTGCAATCTGGCCCAGTGCTGTAAGTGTTTCTACCCCGGAGCCTATAGCTGTTGAAAACAGTTTTGCAATTGAACCCACAAGAGATATGCCTGAAAAGCCTGAACCGTCAAGACCGGTAATAGCTCCGACAATTGTAGCGGTAGCGGCTCCGACTCCCTGATTCAGAGGTACAATGCCTGCCAAAGCCACACCCAGGTCATTTACAAGTCCGTTTGACCCTTTGGGCAGCACCTTGCCGAAAATGTCTATTATCGCTGAGTCTCCCAGGTAGAAAAACGCCGCGATTGGAATAACCGGCCCGAATATCCTGAAGCCGAACTGCAGGCCCTCTATCATATGGCGGGTTATTTCGCCCAAGGGATCAAGCTTATAGGCAGATAAGGTTACTATTATCAATATCAGTATCGATGTTCCGCCGATCAAAGCTGTTGCATCCCCGCCCTGAAGTTCTGCAATGAACATTATCAGTATATCTATGGCGAATAATAAGGGTATCAATGCCGCAAGAGCTTTTTTTGTTCCGGCTGACATCTCCTTCATTCCACTTTTGTCATTATCAATTTCTATTACCGTGTTTTCCCCTCCGGTTCCTTCTTCAACCGTAAGCAGTCCGGCCTTCATATCCTTCCTGAGCATCCAGAACGCAACAGCAGTAGTAACTACACCCATTACAACCACAAGAGGCACACTGGCAGCCACTACATTACCAACGGGTATTCCGGCTCCGTCAGCGGTTAACTTCGGTGCACCCTGGATTATGAAGTCTCCTGATAATGCTATTCCATGGCCGAAAAGGTTCATCGCAACAGCTACACCCATAGCCGGAAGTTTGGCTTTTAGTGCAACCGGCAGAAGCACTGCTCCCATCAGGGCAACTGCAGGAGAAGGCCAGAAGAACCAGGATATGACCATCATCAGTATTCCAATCACCCAATAAGCCAAGGTTGAAGTGTGTATCAGTTTTGTAAAGGGATACACCATTACTTCATTGATGCCTGTTTTCATCAATAATTTACTCATCCCGTAAATTATTGATATTACAAGTATCGTACCCATCA
>CAZUGK010000185.1:1260-6773 GCA_964619815.1 uncultured Clostridiaceae bacterium
CAGTTCTTTAATTGCATACGCAAAGCTGTTAAAAACTCCGGTGACCGAATGAGTAATTGAGGAGGTTGCTATGAATCCCAGCACAAGAATGCCCGCGACGCAGATAAGGCTGGTATCCTTTCTCATCACAATGAAAGCAATTACTAGCAGTATGAAAACCAAGTACACCCAGTGCAATGCGCTAAGAGTAATTCCCATCGAGTCTCCTCCTTCTATAAAAAATCTAATTATTACACAATATGCAGGAGAATCAATTAGGGAACTATATGCTGTACGGAATAAAAAAATAAGCCGATCTTTGTCTGATCAGCTTACTGTGTTTAATGCTTTGGGCTGCATTTATCCGGCAAGTGTCCCGAATATGAGAGCGGCAATTATAATGCCCATAAGCACTACAAGATACTTCCATACGAATTTAAGCCATCTTTCATAGGAAACTCTCGCAAATGCAAGACCTCCCATTACAACAGCACTGGTAGGAGTTATCAGGTTAACTATACCTGATGCAGACTGGTAGGCAGTGATAACCACATGCCTTGCGACTCCTGCAAAATCTCCCAAGGGTGCCATAATAGGCATTGACAACGTTGCAAGCCCTGACGTGGAAGGTATCAAGAAGGACATTGGCAAATAGAACAGATAGGACATTATCGCAAAGGCTATCGAGCTTGTGCCGGCCAAGGTTCTCTCTCCCAAATTCAGTACTGTGTCAGTGATATTTCCCGCATTCATTACTATTGTTATACCCCTTGATACACCTACTATAAGCGCAACTCCGAGAAGGTCCCTGGAACCATCTACGAAAGAGTCTACCAGCCCTTTTTCCCCAAGTCCCGCTACCAAGCCTATAACCACTGAAGAAACAAAAAACAGCGTCGTTAGCTCGCCGAACCACCAGCCCAGAGTAGGAATGAAACTGATGTTTATATCCGAAAAGGGGATTACTCCAAAAATCATTATAATGAAAGTCAAAGCAAAAAGAATAAGTATCAGCTTTCTTTTGCTTGTAAGCTCAGGAAATCCCTTACTTTCATCATGGGCAAGAAAATGCTTTTCGTTATCCTCCTTCATATCATATACTACTGAGTCTTCAGGATTCTTTTTTACCTTTTCGGCATACCTCATTACATATAATGTAGCTGTCAGCTCACTAACTACCAGAATAAGCAATCTTAGAAAAATCCCTTCCCCTATTGAAATCCCGGCAAAGCCAGAGGCAATTCCAGTCGCAAAAGGATTCACAGTGGATCCCAGCACTCCTGCACCTGCTCCTAAAAGTATTACTCCCACTGCGGTCATAGCATCATAACCCGCAGCTATGAATACCGGAAGCAGTAAAGGATAAAAAGCTATAGTCTCCTCTGCCATACCAAAGCTTGTGCCTCCAAGACCAAAAAGCATCATTAAAATGGGTATCATCCACTTTTCCTTTCCCTTTAAGCTTTTGGTTACCCCAGCTATTCCTGCATCAATAGCTCCGGTCTTCATTACCACTCCCAGAAAGCCCCCTATTGTAATTATGAATAAGGCTACATCGACCGCATCATAAAATCCTACTATGGGTGCCATCATAATAGACTTTAACCCTTGGGGATTAGCTTCCACTATATGATATGTACCCGGAATCGGCTCCTTTTTTGCTGCTGTAGGATCAACATAGTCATATTGCCCTGCCGGTACAATCCATGTGAGTATTGCAACTACAACTATAATTGCTAAAAGAATAGTATAAGCTGAGGGCATCTTGAATTTCCGCATAAAATCACTCCTTATCAAGAATATTTTGAGTAATAGCATAAAATTTATTCTCGACAAGGAGTGATTATAAGCCAGTCATTATATTTAAGCTAAAGCTTCATTACTATTTTGTCTGTATTTATATATCTTGTCAGCAGCAGATTCCCTACTGCAATAAGCGCTCCCAGTACAAACACATATTGATAACCAAAGGCATTCCACACCAGGCTGCCAAGCCAAGGCACCACCATTGATACAGCGTGGTCTATGCTCAATCCCATAGACAGCGTAGGTGATACATCCTCCGGAGTGACGGCAATTTTTCTAAGGTATGTTGCCCTGGCAATACTGGTTGCATTCAGCAGCTGGTCTATGACAAAGCATCCGCAGATTATTAAGAGTGCCACATCACCGATGCCAAATGCCCGGGACATATCTTCTGCAAAAGCATAGCCCATACATATAATTATCAGAGCCACTGCTTCTGCCGCCAGTACGAACTTCTCGCCTTTCCTGTCTATAGCACTGCCAACCATGGGTTTGAATACAATCCCAATTCCTGCAATGAAAAATCCAAGTACCGCAAAGGTGCTCACACCCTGACCGAAAACCTTGATCAGCACCCAGGGACCAAAGGTGAGAAATATCTGCTTCCTTGCACCATATAAGATGTTAAGCCAGTAGAAAAGTGTATATTCCTTTCTGAGGAACAGCTTTTTTACTTTTCCCTCAGGCTTGTGGGGCTTCATAAACAATATAAGCATGCATGAAATTATATAAGCAAGCGCTCCTACTGTAAAAGCAATGCTGTAATTAACCTTCACATATTTGAAAATCAATGCCGTTATAAGGCTTGTTGCCAGAAAGGCCGCTGTATTCAACCCGTTAATCCTTCCCAGCACCTTTCCCAGATTCCCATCCTCTGCCAGATTCATACCTATGCTGTTGGACATCGGCATGAAAAGATGCGTCCCCAAGCTGTACACCGTCATCCAGGCCATCATCACATAGAAATCCGAAGCAAAATGTCCAAGTCCCAGGAGCCCGAAAGCCGCTATCATGTTTGCCAGTGAAGCTATCCTTACATCTCCAAGGAAAAGCAGCGCCCCGGATACGAACACTACCAGAAAACCGGGAAGTTCCCTGGGAAATTCCAGTATGGTTCTCTGAGAAACAGTAAGGTGAAAGGTATCATTCAGAAAATTGTTAAAAACCGATGAATCAATGCTCTGGCTTATCCCAATGAAAGCACTTGCAAGCGTGAACAATATCAAATCCTTGTTTTTCAATCAATAGCCCCCAATACATCTCAGCTTTTTCCGCTAATATTCTGCAATTCATCAACAGCATATATTGCTTTGATTATGTCACTTATATCCTCGTCGCCAATATCTTGTTTTCCATTTCATTCAATTCTGCGATTTCTTTATCGCTTAGCTTTGACAGTATCTCACCTCTGTATTTTACACCTATTAAATGCCTCAATTTTATGCCCTCGTCAGCCGCGTCAGACCAGTTCAGCTTTTTCCTGTTAAAATACAAGTCATAGTCTACAATTCTTGTTTCATCGTCCAAAAGCTCCAAGCCCAGCAATATCTTCTTTATATATATGGGATCATAATAAGTGAAGAACCTTACTCTGTATACCTCAACAGACATCATAGGCCTTGGATAGTCCTTGCCCCAGGATTCTCCCAGTATAATCCCAAGCTCCAGCCACTCTATTATATTATGAAGTCTTTCATAGTGAAGCTTGTATTCACTGTACCTGTCAAATATCCTTATTTCAAGTTCATACCAGTCCTTGTTCCCCAGCCCGCTGTTCATATATTTCAGCGCATTTGACCTTAGGCCCCTCATAAGCGGGCGGTACCTTTCCTTAACAAACAAAGCCTTTTTATATCCGTCATTTTTTAGGCTTATCGTCCTGTGTATAGGCTTATCGGTTATAGTCACAACGGTTCCCTTTTCATTATAGGAGTTAAGTATTTCTTTCAAATCTCCCTCTATGCATTCGTAATCTTCACTTATTTCCTTTATTACCCTTTCCATATCTCCAATAGCCCTTAGTATTATCAGCCTCATTGCAACCCGGGATTTGTCAACAAGATGGCTCATCTTATCATTCAGCAGGTTGCACAGAATTACGTCAGGCTCTTCTGCTAATACAAGTGCATCGTTTAATACATTTAAATCAACTACATCCGTTATTTTATCAATAATAAATACAATGGTATGGTCTTCTCCGGCTCTTTCAAAAGCATCGTCAAAGTTATACGCACATGCGTTCTTTTTCTGAATAAAGTAATTCGACAGTTCCTTAATATTCTTGCTTTCAAAAAGCAATACCTTGGGTCCGCCTCTAACCAAACTGAGCATTTATTACCCTCCGTTCTATATAAAATTACAATCCTATTTTCCGTCTTCCCAGCCTTGCATCGTCAGTACCGGCAGGATAGGGCAATGAAATACATTCTCCTGATTCCAGCCCAATAATATTTATATGTGATATCCCGTTAAAATACAATTTGTCATCTACGCAACCGCTCTTTAACGTCAAATCATGCCCAAACAGATTGTATCTGGTAGACTCTTGCAGCACGCCTTCCGGCATGTGGCTCACCCTGAAGCTCATGTCCTCAATTTTAATTGTTTCTGCCTCCCTGATTATCCGGCTCCTCTTAAAGTACGTACTAACAGTATCAAAATCATCGTGGTTGCCAAGTGTCAGGATAACCTCTGCCCCCGATGCTTCAAGCATCACAGCCAGATACTTTATCCACTTCTCATGCTGGCAGATTGAGGTGGGGTAAAGCTCCAATTTGATGTTATCGGTCAAATCCCCCGTATGTACGATATAAGCAGGCTTCAGATTTGCTATAAGCAGCTTCAGCTCAGAATAAAAGCAGACTGGGGTGTCTGAAATATGCAGCAGCTTTTTTTCTTTAGACTCCGTTAGCTCGGCTGAAATATACAGTTTACCTATTGCATTGTAGACAAACTCTTTAATATTTAGCATGGTATACCCCGTTTCTCTTTTGCACTATAACTAAATTATTCCATCAATTTTCCTGTTAGTCAAATAAAAAAAGAACAGCATATAAATAGCTATTCTTTAATGATTCTTTCAACTAGACCTTTGGAAGGTTTATTCCATAAAAAATCTCTGTTATTTCCCTGTCCAGCTTCTTTATTATCTCCTTTTTCTCTTTTGCACTCAAGTCTTCTTCCTTGATTTCGAACAGGTAATTACTCAGGTTCAGATCGCTTATCCTCATCTTTGTATGGAATATGTTGGACTGATATATATTCATATCTATAAGATTATATCTGTCGATTGTTTCCTTTGCAATAAAGTTCTGTATTGAGTTTATCTTATGGTCAATAAAGTGCTTTCTCCCGTGGATGTCCCTGGTGTAGCCCCTTACCCTGTAATCTATCGTTATGATATCGGAGTCGAAGCTCTGGATAAGGTAATTTAATGCTTTTAGCGGAGATATAGTTCCACAGGTTGACACGTCTATATCGACCCTGAAGGTACTTATTTCATTCTGGGGATGGCTTTCAGGATAAGTATGCACCGTAACATGGCTCTTATCAAGGTGTCCTACTATATTCTCCCTTATGGGGGTAATGATACCCCTATTGCAGGAAGGATCAAGCACGTAAAGAGGAACCTCCTCCTCAGAAATTAAAAGTGTAACGCTGGCCCCCTGCGGGTCATAGTCCTGCTTGGCTACGTTCAGCACACTGGCCCCTATCATTTCCGTAACGTC
>CAZUGK010000186.1:0-6760 GCA_964619815.1 uncultured Clostridiaceae bacterium
GGAAAGTCAAATGTGAATTTTGGATCCATCACCTGCTCTCTCGTATAATCATGGGCAAAATTATACGCTTCCTCATACCATCCATAGCCTTTTACCTGTGCAAACTGGGGGTCGGTAGCCACAACATACCAATTCCCCGTGTCATTCGCTTTTTGGGCAAATTCAGCTTTTATCCGGATATACGCTTCCGCTGCCTGATCATATTCCACATGCTTGTAAAAGGTTTTCAGCGTATAGCTTCCCGAACCCACACTAACCACAATAAATACAACAATTGTGGCGGTGTACACCCATTTTCGCAGGTTGACGAATGCTGTCCGCCTAATTTGCTTGATCGGCACTAACAGCAGGTCGGCCGTGTTAAAGATAAATACGGCAGCCACAACCGGTAAAAGCAGAGACAAAAACGGCCCGGTCCGGTCTTTTCGCAGCAATTCCGGCAACTTAACCGCATCAATCAGATTGGGAATATTATAAGCCAGATACATGACCAGTGTGGAAAACAACAGCGACATGTAAATATTCAGATTTGGAACCCGGTTTCTTATTTTTCCGACACAAAGTACAATTAAAATCCCTATAGAACAAGCAATGACCGGAACCATAATCCACTCATCGGGAACCACCAGCGTGAAGAAATATTTGCTGAAGGACATAGTGGAAATCTTTATGCCGGTTACATCGGTAACCATCTCTAACGAGGTTTCGTGAAATACTTTCCCCAGCAGCAGCCCCAATACCAGCGGCACAAAGGACAAAGCAGCAACCGCCGCCGAGATTCCAACCAGTCTGACTGCCGCCCTAAACTTAAAGGTTCTGAATATCAGTGAAAATACCACTGTGACCGCTGTCCAGAAAATCAAAAATACACCGCTGAAGCTGTGAGCCATCAGGCCTATCAGCAGGCATGCCTCGAAGCAGTAGAGGTACCTTATGCTTACTGTTTTTATATAGTCAATTAAAAATGCAAAGCCGAGGACAATAAACAGCATCCCAAATTCCTGGGGCATGGTTGCCGTCTGCCGAAATACCTGGGAAGGCAGGATGTTATTGTTTATGGTCAAGCCGTAAATAGCCATTGCAAAAACGGAGAGATACTTGTTTCCAGTAATCTTGAAGGCCAGAAAATAAATGGCGATTACTAATAATCCTGCACATACGGGTCCCAAATACCGTAGAACCCAATAGGGGTCTGAAAACGTTACTTCAGAGATAAAGGCAATCATCGAGTGCATGGCCTTCGGATAGATTTTATTGTCCAGGTAGAGATCATTGGACATAAGGGCTTTGATCCACTTGAGATGCAGGTACATGTCAAGATGAGGATACGCATAATGGACCAGGGAGTGCCACATTCTTACCGCCATGGATAAAGTAAAAATGAGGAATACCGCCGCTGAATATACCGGTGTCTTCCGTAAACTCCCGAGGGCACCCGAAATCAGGTTTAAAGTACCCGCAGCCCTTGATTTTACAATGCCGAAGAATTTGCTTCTGTGGGTTGGAGTGTCCATGGTGTCATAAATCAAGTACAGTTTGGCAAAGAATTTGGAAATTCCCATTTCCTTGTTTTTATCAAACTTCATGAGCATCACAACTGTAAAAACACTCAATACCACAATGGATAAAACATCAAAAAGCTTTAGCAGTACAAGGATATGTACGGATACAATCTGATAAAGGACGACGGAAACAAAGCCAAAGAAAAATCGATCCAACAGTGATATCGCTTTATTTGAGCTTTTCATAAACAGTAGCGGTATAATTAGAAAGAAGAAACCAAATATTAGGAAAACCCTGACAGTTTCCCATAACGTTATCAAAAACACTACGCCTTTTCCCCCCACATTTTTTTCTTTTCCAGACCTTCATAAGCCTTGTTGTATATATAAAGAATCCTAACATTTTGATCTTCATAATAAGTACTGTAGCTTCCTCCGGCAACTGAAAACTTTTCCAGCCACTGATCCATTGCTTTCCCATCCGTTTTCATCTTGTCATACTTGGGTTTTTCGATGCTGTAAATACTGTTGGACTTGCTTACCTCAAAAATACTTTTCTGCTGGTAAATAAATATGTGCTCACCGATGTTCAGCCAATTCTTTGAAAATGGCGCATCAGCGCTAAAGTCTTTCATAAAATTTTCCGTTGTCACAAGAAATCCTGTCCCCACCACCATGGCATACTGCCTTTCTTCGGCTATCATGGTCCAGGATTTCGGGCTATACTGCCGCTCTATTTTTAAATATTGCTCAACACCGCTGTCCCATTCCATCTTATATGGATCCAGCGGTTTTATCCCGATGAAATGGATAATCAGGGCAAGACATAGTACGCAAACTCCTGCTGAACACACTTTTCCAGATTTTTTGATTTCCACGTGAGACAAAACCGTGCCAAAGCCGAGTCCAAGCGAAAGTGCCGCACATACTGCCCATATTTCTCTGGTTCTGGTGTCAAGCAATGTGCTTTTCGTAATATACCCCCCGGCAAAATAGATCATAAATACGCAGAGGATAAGCAAAAATATAGGCAGCAACGAAAAAGCATCCTTTTTCTTTTTCCTTGCAAGAATGAAAAGGAATATACCGAATACGAGAAATGCAGACAGCGCTAATAGATCCATTGAGGACAACTCTTTTATCAGAATATTGCCGGTATCCGTCAAAAATTCCACCGAAGACCCATGCAATCCAATCCCCTCAAGCAGTCCAACAGCAAAAGGTGAAATGGCTATCACTGCAGAGAAAACTCCACCTAGAATCAATTTCCAATAGTCCTTAAAATTCTTTGCAGGGCCCTGGAGAAACAGTACGAAAATATTGATTCCCACAGCGATTACTGCGAAAAAATAAACAAAGGTATGAATAAGCCCTATCACTGAGAGCCCGGCGATAGCCGTCAGGAAATCCCGCTGCCTTCTTTCTTTCAGGTACTTGTATGCGAAATAAATCGTTGGAAGGAAAAAAACGAGTGCAAATTCCTGTGAGTTTGTAGCTGTCTGCCGTTCCATTTCAGAGCCAAGCAGGCCCGCCCCTATCCCGTAGAGCGCAGCAACAGCCAATCCTGTATACTTGCTTCGTGTCAGCTTGTATGTCACATACAGTATCCCGGCTACCGTCAGCAGACTGTTTAGCGGGCCAGTATATTTCAGGACATAGATAGGATCAATAAACGAAAATTTATGAATGGTAGCCATAAAAATACTTAAGCCTCTTGGATATACTCCTCCACCAGGCTCATAGAAAAGCATTCTCCGCTCGACACCTTTCATCCAGTCAAGGGTAATATACGAGTCTGAAAGCGGCATGGCTGCGTGGATCATAGCATCATGAAACCGAATGTATGCTGCGGCAAACAGGACGACTGCCGACAAGATGACAAAGAATACCTTCTCGGGTTTAAAACGTGGCAAAGAAATTTTCTTCGTCTTTGAAATCATGAGCTTCATTATATTGATCTGCTTGTCCAGAAACCGTAAAATCAGAAGTCCTGTACTCTCTTTGGGCTTTCTTCCCATCAATTTTGCTTCCGACAAAAGCTTCCTGTAAAGCAACAGCAACAGAATAGCAGCAATGGTCAGAAATTCATACAGCTTAATAAGTACCAGCAGATAGCCGCCAATAATAACAAAAAATACAGCTCGTATATAGTTGGCAGCCACATTATCCCCTGTATCATCATCAATCCTTCCTCCAATCAGACCCGGAAGGATCACAAAAAGGAATATGAATGCGATAAAGAATTTGGACATGTTGGCAGCTTGATTGGCAAAACTTGCATACATCATCAATCCCTCCTTTATGACATGGCATAGAGATAATAATCCAAATTGTCAAACACCTTATATACTGTTTTAATTGATACAGCCATAAAGTAAATGGAGCCCGCCAGAAGCCCTAAAATAGCAAACGAATAGCCTTCAATGCCATGGAACGGTACATTGTTCCACAAATTATTCTGCATCCAGCTGAACCATCTGCTCCCAATAAAGCCTACCCCAATATTGATTGCCAGTGATGTGCCCAGAGCCTTATTGATAACCTTCGGCTGTGACAGGGAAAAAAGCAGCACAGCATTCATTAATCCCACTGCCAAAATGGAGTAAGCTATAATTGAGCAGCCCAGCACGAAATGAATTGTCGGATTACCCGTTATACTAAATCTCAGAATATTGCTATAATTTCTGTCCACATACAAAAGGGCCAGATATATAAAAACTCCACTTAAGGCAGAAACCACAATAATAATACAAAGGAAGCTTGTATACTTCTTTTTGAAAAGACGATTCAGCTGATCGGTGGTATATAAGGTGAAGTTTTTTATCTGAAGCTCAAGCTGTTTCATGATACTGTCAACAGCCACTTCAATAACACCCATGGGTATCATCAGCGTAAACAGCGCAAAGTCCAATCCCAACTCATAGGCTCCTCTAAACCAAATGATATAGGGCATATTCGAGCTGTCGTTTGATGACCAGGCAATGACCCGGTCAGTATAAAGAAACGTGAAGTATAAAAAACCATATAAAAAATAAGGTACAACTGTATAAAATGTAACAGACATTTTTGGCATTTTAGGAGCCAGTCCTTTTTCCATTTTTAGCTCCGCTTTCCGGAAAAAATAGATAACCAGCAATAAGCTCAGGACCGTAACAATTGCCAGCGAAATTAACTGGGCTACAATGATATTTATATTCAGTATCAGGAATAAAAATCCAACAATAACAATACCCAGCGCAATAAGGCCTGTAAACGCAAATTCCTTCCTCAATATGTACATGACGGTAACAGACAGCCAGATAGAGCTTAGGAAGATATAATACAGAATGGCTGCCAGCAGCATTCGCATGGGGAAAAAAGCAAAAATATAGCTCGTTGCCAGCAACAGAAGCGCAAAGCCAAGGATTGTTGCATAACCGATTTTGATAAAGGAAAAGGTAATTTTGCGGGCCATGTTATAATATCCCATGATAATATAGAAAAAGCCCCGTCTGGCAATAGCCTGAGTAAAGCCTCCCACGGTCATAAAGCTCAATATCGTACCAATTGCTATACTGGTAGCCAACTCTGTGGTCAGGTATTCGTAAGACCATAGAGAAAAATGAAGTGAAAGCATGGATACAACAGATATAGCCATAGGTAACGCAAAAATAAGCCCCCGAAGAAAGTTCTTGATAGTGCTTATTATAAAAGTAACAACACTCAATTGTTCAGGAGGCACATATGTTGCAACAGAAGCTTTCCGGTCAATAATTTCATATACCTGCTGTGCCATTTCAAAAATATTGTTAAACCCATAAGCGGCAAAGGCCCTTTTGTCATTCCAGCCAACCGATTCAAGGTAGGCTGCAACCTCATAGAAATCGTGATATTTTAATCGTTTTCCGGCAACTTCCTCCACCAAACTGTTAAAATCATTTTTCATTCCCATTCACATTACTCCAAGTCAGGTAAAATCATGTTAATAATAAGCTCAGGCAGTTTTCCTTCTCTATCTGCTAAATCTACTGCCTGGGATGTTATCTTGCTATTTCCTCCAATAATTAGGTTTCCTTTTCTGTCAAACAAATCTTGACCGGCAATTTTGCCGACAATATATTTCTGGCGGATATATCGGGCATCTTCGTCTATCTCAACCTGATGAATGCTTTCATTCTCACTTTTTTCAACCGCTTTATCGGATTGCTGCAAAACAGTAAAGGTATTCTTTTTGCTTTCAAGAACTGCTGCAATCTCACTGGATTTAATGCCCTTTTTCACAGGCATATGATTATCAAAAAAGCTATTAAACGGCATCATATCTACAGTTCTATTCACATAGTCTAGAATTTCCTGAGTATCAATGCCCATACTGACCATTTCGGATGTCTGATATCCATTGGCAGCATTCCCCCAGAAGGCACTCTCCTTCTTTTTGACGATCTCTTTTTTGACAGTATTCTGGGCAAGTGCCGTATTGACACGTAAGAAATTCAACACTTTTCCCATATTTACCGCAGGAGCAGCCGGTTCAGGTTTCTTTTCCCCTGCAGCTTCATTCCTGTCAGTTTCTTTATTCTTGGTGCTTTCCTTTATTTCTGCAATATCTATATACGTCTCTGCATTGTGTATCTGCATGCTACTGAGATTTTTCAGTATTCCTGCCAGTGCATCAACTTTCCCGGATAAAATACCGAGCTCCTGTTTAACTGAGTCCTCAACGCCATGAATAGTCTTTATCAGCTCTGTCTCGTCAAAGTCTTTATGTTCAATAACCTGTGCCGGCTGAGTTCTTTTAATCCCATCCATGGTTTCAAATATCTCTACAAACATGTCCACAGGCATATTTTCAGCCGAAAAGCGGAGTATATCCCTTTTCAAATCAAAGGAAACCATCTCCAGCTGCCTTTTTTCCTCTTCCAGATCTTCGATCCGGCGGGACAGCTCAGACAATTTCTTCCGGTTAGTATGGATCATTTCACTTATATATTCATCTATCTGTGATTTCCTATATCCCCAAAAAGCTGATCGTATTGTATAAAAATATTGGCTGTACATCCTTACCCCCTGCATCTGCGATCCACAAAATTATTCTTTGGATGCTGAGTTTCTCTTTAGCAAATTTGACACTGCTTTCATAAAATAGCTGTAATCATTTTGGGCCTCGTCAAGTCTTTTCTTATCCGCTTCGTTCTCATTTTTCAGAAGCTCACACCTATTTTCCAGGCGCTTAATTTTCTCCAAAAGAATTTCTTCCTCTATATCGAAACCATTATTCG
>CAZUGK010000187.1:0-6739 GCA_964619815.1 uncultured Clostridiaceae bacterium
TTCATGTATGGGGAGAGCGCAGTGTGGCAGCCGTTGACAGGTTATCGACCCAATATCCCCGCGCACAGTTTATAATGGGGCATGCGGGGGCTGAGATAAAAGCCATGGAGGATGCTTTTGAAGTAGTAAATAAGAGGGATAATGCATATATTGACTTGGCTATTTCCACGACTTATGAGGGAAATGTGGAGTGGTTTGTGAAGGAAGTGGGTTCTAAAAAGGTTCTCTTTGGTACTGATATGCCTTTCTTTGACCCGAGGCCGGCGGTTGGGAGGCTGGCTATGGCTGATATTAGTGATGATGAAAAACGGGATATATTCGGGCTGAATATGGTAAGGATATTAAAATTGTAATAAAATTTTTCTACAGTCGAAAAATTTTATTTGAACCTATGCGTTATAGGTGCTTATTATGTTAAGGTGAAATTCTGAAAACTCCATAATACAATGGGCTTTCAGAATTTCACCTTTTCAAAGGATTAGCATAAATAAAAAATAACATTACATACTATTTCAACATGTTTGCCATCCTGTATTCCTTCGGGGTCATATTGTATTTCGCTTTGAATTTCTTAATGAAATACTGAGGACTCGAATAACCTACAGCGATTGAGATCTTCTCAATGGTTAGGTTATCGTTTATAAGCATTTCCCTGGCGGCTTCCAAACGGGTGTCTATAAGATAATCCACAAAGTTCATACCTGTTTCATCCTTAAAAATATGGCTCAGGTACGTTGAAGTAATGCCCATGACTTCAGCTACCGAAATCAATGAGATATCCGGGCTCATTATATTTCTGGATATATATTCCATCGCGTTTTGAATCAGCTCCTTGCTTCTGTCAGAACGCTTGCTGTCTATGAAGGCAAATATCCGTTCAATCAGTTCTACTAGCCATTTTTCAAGTTCGTTAATGTTATTCGTGAGATTGAAGGTTGTGTGTATATCTCTCTCAACAATATCAGATATGTCAACCTTGAGGCTTGTAACAGTATCGTCCAAATAGGATATACACTTTGTCAGGAGCTTCATGGCATAGTTGTATTCATAAAAGTCTCTTCGCACTTCAAGTATAAGGGCTTTGATATTTTCAAGTGACGATTTCCTCTCCTGCGATTTTAGCGAGCTGCAGAATTTTTCAAATAGCTGCTTTCCGGACACTGGCTTGTTAAGCTCCCATTGTGAGATATCCCGGAAAGAAAGGAAACTGGTTTCAGGATGCAGATAGTGGTATTTCAGGCATTTTACAGCCTCCTGGAAGGAGTTTTGCACGCTTATTATGCTGTCGCAGCTGCTTCCCGCACCGATGCACGCATTAAGGTGCAGGTTGGTGTGTAGATAGCCAAGCAGTGAGTCGGTTGCATCCTTTATATTCATACTCTTATCGCTAAAGTTGAGAACCAGTATTATCTGATTGTTGTTCTGTGTATAGGCATATTTGACTTCTTGATTCAAAAGTACTTCGCCAATCATTTCTATCGATTCTAGTTTTAAGTATTCGTAGGTTTTTATGTCAATGTACGATGGAAGTCTGCCAAACTGCAGAACCGCTACTGCATAGTATATGTAAGGGAAATCGATATCCAGCATATCCATTTTTTCATCTATTTCGACCATGTTTTTATAAGTTGATGAAATAAGGCTGTTTACAAAATGGTCTTTTATTACTGGAAGGCTAACTTCCATGCTTGCTTCTTGTTTCTGTACGGTGGCTGCAAGCATGTCAAGGGTCGAACCTATTATAGCGTATTCGTCCTTGGAGGATGAATACGGCTTCAACTTGAGAATACTCTTGCACATGTCGGAAAGCTTCCTAAGCGGTGAGGAAAACTGCCGGGTTGATACCAATGCTATCATGATTGCGAAAAGGAACGTTATTACGGAAACTATTGCAGCCATATTGCCAAAATAACTCGCTCTCTCGCTGAAATTGGTGAGAGGATTGATTGTGACAAACTTCCAGTCGTTGTAACCAGACGAGGTGAATGAGACGACATTCTTCACTCCATTGATATCAGAAAGAAAATAGCCGCTTGGCTGGGATGATTTTAAAATCCTATCTCCATAAACTGTGCCCTCAATATTTGATGACAGGTCATCCTTCTGACTGTGCGTTATTATGGTGCCGTTCCCATCCACTATAAATATGCTACCGAAGTCAACCGGCGCTGATCCTTTGATTATATTGTACAGAATATCCTCTTCGACTGTGATGCCTATCATACCGCCGTCACTGAAAAATCCGCCGGGAGAAGGAATCTTGCGGGTAAAAATAATCACTTGTTTATACTGTGGATTTGCAGAATCAGTGACATTTTTTTGAACCACGCTCCAGAGGTACGTTTCGTTGGTATTATACAGCTCTAGCATGCAATCCTTATCAACTTTGTCAAGGCTGTTGCCGCTGCCTGGATAAGTGACCCCGTTCTTTGCAGAAATAAGGAAATCACATGACTTGTAGTAAATAGATATATTGCTCGCAATAGGGGTGGCCGCTCTCAGCTTTATAAGATAATTATGTACACTTGTCAGTCCGATAATATTGTATTCAGGGGGATTGGTAAAATAAAAAGACAAGTTTGGGTTGTCCGGTATATTTTGCAAGAAATAAAGAGAGAGACTGTCAATGCTGCCGAGAACAAATCGGTCTACAGTGTTTCTGTGATGGTCCAGCAGCTCGCTGTTGGACTTAATTGTTTGATCGATCATTTTTTGTCTTTCAAATCTGTAGGACAATAAGCCTGTGCCGCCAATACAAATTATTACTATAATAAAATAGGATATAAAAAGCTTTATCATGAAACGGCTGATTTTTTTATTCATTTTTAACATAAAATCTCCAGAATTAGAAATATTTGTTGTGAAATAACAAGTTAATGATGATTATTGCAAGATATTATCATTGTTTTTTAATGCCCGAACACAATAAAATGGTATCACAAAAGCAAGCCAATTTCAACCAATCACTATTTAAGAGTATAATGGGGCTGTTGGTTATCTGCGTTTTGTATAGAATAATATTATAGGAGGGTCAGTTTTATGAAAAAGAAACTTAAAGTCCTGTCTATGTTCCTGTCTGTGGTAATGCTTTTATCGGCAGCTCTTACCGGATGTGGCGGTGACAAAAATCCTGCAACCGGATCTGCAGTTACATCCTCATCAGGAGACACAACCGCACAGGAGACAAAAAAAGAGGAAAACGAACCGAAAATTAAGATCTCAATGGTTATGAACAACGCGGGTTTGGCTCATCCCGACGGTGTTGATCCGAAAGACAATTACTGGATAAACATCGTAAAGGAATATGCGAACGTTGACCTTGATCTTGAAGTACCGGCTTATCCCGACTACAATACCAAGCTCAACCTGATGCTTTCATCAGGTAACCTGCCGGACATAGTCCAGGGATTAACTACAGCACCTGGGGATATGTACAAATTTGCTGATGAGGGTGCGTTTATCGATCTTAAGGGGTATTATGACAAATCAGAACCTATAAAGAAATATATCACAGATGAAATGATGGAGCTTGCCAAAGCGCCAAGCGGAAAGTACTACAGAATTCCAGCAGCATGGACAGCAGCTCCTCAGGGTACTGCGGTATTTGCAAGGTACGACCTGATTGAGAAGTACAACGGCGGGAAATGGCCTGAATCAGTAGATGAGTGGGTTGACTTTATGGGCAGGCTCCACAAAGCTGAACCCAACTCAGTCATCATGTCCAACAGAGTTATGGGCGAGGAGGGACTTACTTACAACGCCTTGCCTATATACTACTGGTATGGCGCTCTACCATATAATAGCAGGTATGAGCTGGATACCGGCAAGGCAGTCAGCACATTCACCCTTCCGGAGTATAAGGCAGCCACACAGGTAATGCGCAAGCTTTACGAGGACGGCATCCTTGACAAGGAATTTGCTACTGCTGATACACCTAAATTTATTGATACAATGAATAACAAAAATAATCTTTTGATTGTTAATTCACTTGACCAGTATGCACCCAATGTCTTAGCTAACCAGTACACTAATAAGAATCTGCCTCAGGCAAAGGAATGGAAATGGATTGCCGCCCCTGAACTCAAGAACTATCCGGCGGAACTCAAGGATACTTATTATACCACACCATATAAATCGCTACCTATTGGCGGGGCTGGTTTGTATATCTCCAGCAAGTGCAAGACTCCCGACCGCGCATGGAAGGTCATAGAAGGCTTTGCTCAGGATAAGCTGTATGACGCTATATTCTGGGGAAGAGAAGGCCAGGAGTACAAGCTTGAAAACGGTAAGAAGGTGCCGGTTCCTGAGAAGCTTACTGATGCGAACTTCAAGTGGAGTCTGCATTTAGCTCTGATATTTGGATTTGTCAATGGTCAGGAGGTTAAGAATGCTATAGGTGAAGCAATCCTTCCTAAGGATTACTTTGACACAGTAAATAAGCATTTTGAACCTATAGACACTGCTGCAAGAAATAAGGGCATTTCCCCACTGAATCCAACATTAGTTACATACTCCGATAATGCTTTAAAGAAGAAGGCAGAAGCAAAGGCATTCATCACCAGCGCAACAGTTGAAGCCATCATGGGCAGGATTACAATGGAACAGTTCGACCAGAGAGTCAAGGAATACCAGAACAATTACGGCTTTATCCATGATGAGGAAACAAAGTATATACAAGAGCATAAAGACGAATTAATAAAGTACGGCGTAAAGTTTTCTAAGTAACGTATCATAATGGAGCGGCTAATAGCCGCTCCGCTACCTTAAAATATTGTGGTGTGCCCGAACACATCATGCTGGATTCATTGGGAGGTCTAAAAAACATAATGAGTAATACAATCGTACAGACAAATAATTCACCGAGCCTTCAAAAGAAGCCCGGGCGCATCAAAAATGCTATGAGTCTTTACCTACTTCTTGCACCTGCAGTTATTTTAATTTTTATATTCAGCTACATTCCGATGTACGGAATAATAATAGCTTTTGAAAAGTTTTCCCCTTACAAAGGGTTTTTCGGCAGTTCCTGGGTTGGATTCGAGCACTTTAGATATTTTCTGACAGACCCAAAGTTCTGGGAGGTTATGAGAAATACCATCGTACTCAATATTTATGATATAGTGTTCGGTTTTACAGCACCGATACTGTTTGCACTCTTAGCGAATGAAATAATGAGTAACAAATTCAAACGCACAATGCAGACCATATCTTATCTTCCGCACTTTCTGTCATGGATAGTTGTATCAGGAGTATTCTATCAGATACTGTCTCCTACATCGGGCATGGTGAATCAAGTATTGAATTTATTTGGAATGGAACCTGTATTCTTTATGACTGAATTAAAATATTTCAGGGGTATACTGGTTCTAGCGGAAATATGGAAGGGTGTGGGGTGGTCAGCAATACTTTACTTCTCCGTAATAGCCGGTATCGACACACAATTGTATGACGCTGCCATGATAGACGGAGCAGGAAGGATAAGACAGGCTATCCATATAACACTTCCGGGTATGGTGCCTATGATTACATTGTTGTTTTTGCTTCGGATCTCCAACGTATTCACGGTAGGCTTCGAGAGGGTCTACACTATGCAAAATCCACTTGTATATAAAGTGTCGGATGTTATAAGCACATATGTATATAGGGTTGGTCTTGAGCAGGCGCAGTATAGCTTGACGACAGCAATTGGACTTACACAGAGCTTGCTTGGCTTTCTTCTGCTAGTATCTGCAAACAGGCTGTCGAAGAAAGTTGCCGGTATGGGCTTATATTAAATGATAGGAGAGTCGGAAATGAACTACAAGTTAAGATCGAGAACTGTTTTTCAAATATTTAATTATACTTTGTTCACACTTTTTTGTATATCCATTATTGTGCCTTTCGTCAACTCGATTTCTATATCGCTAAGCAGTAAGGCAGAGCAGTTGAAAGCTCCAATAGGTCTTCTGCCGAGAGGATTTACAATTGAAGCATATATGAAGCTTGTTATGAACTCACAGTTTCTGCGCACAGCTATGAATACGGTGTTTCTTACAGCGCTGAACACTTCGCTTGTTATAGTTATATCACTTGCCGCAGGATATGCCCTGTCGAGTAAGTACCTGCCGGGAAGAAAGGCAATGATGACCTACTTCATGATTCCAATGTATTTCAGCGGAGGTCTGATTCCGTCTTATATGCTCATTCAGGGAATAGGGCTTAGCAATTCTTTTGGAGCGCTCATATTTCCTGCAATAGTAAACATTTTTTACATCATTGTTTTTCGCAATATGATTTCCCAGCTGCCTAAGGAATTAAACGAGTCCGCCGAGATTGATGGAGCGGGTCAGCCTACTATACTGTTTAAGATAATAATACCGCTGATTATTCCTACCATAGCTGCGTTTATAGTATTCAGCGCAGTTCAATACTGGAATGAATGGTTCGGCTGTCTCCTATATATACGCGACAAGCAAAAATGGACACTTCAGTATCAGCTGAGGGAAATTCTAATATCAGCTCAGCTCACAAGTGAAATGGAGAAGAACATGGCGGATAAGTCGGAGGTATACTCTGAAAGCTTGAAGATGGCTGCACTGATGATTTCAATTCTGCCTATAATTGCAATTTACCCCTTCGTACAGAAATATTTCATGTCTGGAGTGCTTGTAGGCGCAGTGAAAGGCTGAGGGCTAATGAAGAAAAGTCAAATATGGATACCTCATCAAAGCTTGATGTTTTAATAGATGAGCGTGGATATGAT
>CAZUGK010000188.1:0-867 GCA_964619815.1 uncultured Clostridiaceae bacterium
TAAATGGCTGAGGAGGTCAAAAAGGTTCTCATGTAAAGGTACAAATTCAAAGTTATTATTATTGTTGAGACAGCCGGCCTCAGCAGCATATATGCAAACCAGGGGGGCATCATAGTAGCATTTTAAGGCAGTAAAAAGGGACTTTTAAAGTCCCTTTTTACTACTCGCTCTACTCTATTGTAAGTTCCTTATTAACTGACTTATACTTGTTTACCTTTGCCTTCAGACCATTGAAGCTCTGCGGCATAGGAGTCTTTGCCATGTCATAGGTCATGGAAGCTACGAGGTGCCCGATTTTATAAAGGTTATCATTATCAAGCTTGTCAAGAGAATCTTCATCTGTATGATAGTAAGGATCTTCATGGTAATCCAGGAATACCGAAGGAATTCCCGAGAGTTCAAAGCCTTCATGGTCACTAGAGCTTGAGGTGCTGCGGTCGTGCGGATAACCGAACTTATCCAGATAGACCTCAGCCAGGTCAGCTACAAAGGATTCGGCAGCGTCGTCCACAGTCATTAATCCTACAGCGTCACCGACCCCCACCATATCCATATTTATCATGGCAACTGTGTCATTAAACCCTTCTTCACTGAGAGAATCTATATACTGGTATGAGCCTACCAGACCTATTTCTTCTGCTCCAAAGGCAGCAAATTCAATGTTGTATGCAAGCTTCTCCTCTGAAAGCACTCTTGCAACCTCAAGCATTGTCGCAACACCGGAAGCATTGTCATTAGCACCTGGGGTATCAACACAATCCATATGAGCTCCTATTACAATTGTGCCGTTGGATTTGTTGCCTCTGTCGGCCTTTAGTGAGCCAATAACATTCTGTGATGTTCCGTAATCGATTGTGCATTCTGAAT
>CAZUGK010000188.1:878-6709 GCA_964619815.1 uncultured Clostridiaceae bacterium
CTAAGGTTTACGGTGTTTCCTTCGCCCAGCATATTTTTTATGTATAATCCATCCTCCTGAAGCATTTCCATAGCAGGGATTTCTGATGGATCACCGAGGGTCCCGTTCACTGCGCCCGGCCTATTGTTGTATATTATTGCAGCTACAGCACCGGCATCGGCAGCATTCTTTACCTTTTCTGCAAAGGTGAATTCGCCTCTGGAAATCAATGCAATTTTTCCTGCCGTGTCAGCCGGAAAATCTCCGGGATAACCCAAACCACAGTCTACAACTGCTGCATCTATACCTGCTTCCGGTGTAGCACAGGAATATTGGTAATTAGCAACGTCGAATACTTTAATTTCAGGAGAGGTCATTTCAAGTGACGCACTGCCGTCAAACCAGTTTACTATATCAAATTCCTGCCTTCTCACATCAAGTCCATAGCTCTCAAATTGCTCTGCAATGTAGTCAGCAGCAGCTTCCTCACCCTCAGTTCCGGTTATTCTGGCATCATCTTTACTTGCCATAGCAGCTATATGCTCATAAATGTTTTCACCGGATATTTCATCTGCAATATCCTTGTGGACTGGAGCTGCATAAGTGCAGATCGATGTTGCGAGCAGAAGCACCATTATAAAGACAAGCAGTCTAGAGCTCCTAAGCTTTGTCATTTTACATTACCCCTTTCAAATTAATAATTAACTCCTAAAATACTTTAGCTAAAAATATTTTACGGAGTTCTAATTTAATAATAGTTATATATGGAAATGATTGTCAATAATAAAAGTTAGTGGGAAAACCCCATAATATAACAAATAAGCTTTTGATTATGTGGAATTGCCTGTGTTAATGTAATGAAGAGTCGAAAAACATGTAATCAGGACATGCTTATGGTATAATAAACTTAGTAATATATATGGGGGTATTGATTTTGAAAAGGTACATAGCAATATTTACAGCAGCTTTATTAATTATATCCGGGCTGACCGGCATGTTTGAAGTAGAAGCAAGCGAAGCAAAGCTGCCTTATGAGGTTGAAAGGTTTTCGGATGTGCCGGAGAATCATTGGGCTTATGAGCCGGTTCACTATTTCAGATATCTGAATATTGCCCAGGGGAATGGTTCTAACACGTTCGGCTTAGGGAAGTCAGTTACGAAAAGCGAGTTCATTACCTTGCTTGTAAGGGTTATGGGCTGGGAATTGGTTACAACGGACAGCAGCAGCTTTACTGATGTAAGCAAGGACAAATGGTATCATTCCTACGTTGAGACCGCAGTAGCGCATGGCGCGGTTCTTAAGGAAACAGATAGCTTCAGTCCCGATAAACAAATAACGAGATTGGAAATTGCAGAAGCGATAGTAAGAGCACTGGGATATAATGATCTGGCAGAACAGAATAAATATCTACCCAGTGAGTTTAAGGATGTTACGGAAGGCGCGGAATATGCAAACATTGTAAAGGACTTTGGCATTTCAAATGGTGCTGATGGAGTTAATTTCCTGCCTGAGAGTACCGCGAAGAAAGAAGAAGCCGTAGCAATGCTTATAAGAATGTATCAGAGACTGAACTCAAAAGTTAATGAACTACATGCCTTCTATGCAATAAAATCCTATGATCAGATAGGCATGATACAGGATTTGGATACTGTAAGCTTTGGCTGGAGTAGGCTGGAATATGATAATAGCGTAGACAAATTTTCTGTAGCAGTTGAAAGATCAGGGAACAGCGACTTTTTTATTCCAGAGGGATATAGAGAGCCGATAAATATAGCAAAGCAGAATAACTTGCCTATACAACTCAACCTTTTTGCTTCCGATGAAACAAAGGTTCAAAACCCCGTAAGCGGAGAGCAGATTGGGATAGTTGAGCATCTTCTCACAGATGCTGATGCACAGGCTGAAGTTATTTCACAGATTGTCCAGACCTTGAACAGTACTCAGCTAGAAAATGATGCAATTGCCTTCGATGGTATAGTTGTTGACTTTGAAAACCTAAGGGGAGTGAAGCTTCAGAAGTTGTATAATGAATTCCTGGCGAAGCTTAAGGAAGAGCTCATAAAGAATAACAAAAAGCTTTATGTAGCGGTACACCCCAAGAGAGGCAATGGACAGGCTTACTATGACGGATATGACTATAGGGCTATAGGCGAAATAGCAGATAGAGTCATACTCATGGCTCATGATTATAATGCAGTAAGCCTTAAAGAAAATGAAATGGCTATGGGATATAATGATACGCCCCTCACTCCTATAAATGAAATATATTATGCACTGAAAGCTGTTACGGACAAGGATACTGGGGTAGCGGATTTAAGCAAGGTATGGCTGCAGCTATCCTTTGACACAGTGCAGTGGAAAATGACTGAAGGAAAGGTAATCAATCAAAATGCCTTCCGTCCGTCATATACGCAGCTCAGGGAACGCATGTTGAAAAACGAGCCGGGTTCGGAATTGAGTATAAAATACTCGGAAAGGCTTCAGAATCCATGGCTGACTTACTATAATAGCAGTGACGGTACGAATAATATCATATGGTATGAGGACAGCAGAAGCATAAATGCCAAGATAACACTGGCAAAAATGTTCGGGATAAACGGGATATCGTTATGGAGGCTGGGCAACATCCCAGATTTTGAGGAAGCAGAGGGTGATGGAATTTATCTTGATATATGGCAGTCAGTTAAGAAACAGATGAAGTAGATTCAAAAATAGGACTATTAGTACTATAGTCCTATTTTTAATTTTTACCCTGAAAAAATGGTATAATTTGCGAATAAGTGTGACAATAGTAGATATCATAATCTCCGAAAGGGCAAAGCTGCTGAAAAGCAGTGACGCAAAGCTGCGGGCCTAAGGGAAGCTATGGCGGCCGGGCTGCCGAAGAAATTATGTACGATAGTATAAGTTATGGAGATTCATATCTACCAATAAATATAAACAATGGAGGGACAAATATGAAGAATACCAAAAGAATTCTGGCAATGGTTTTTGTACTGGTGTTTATGTTTACAGTGGTAATGTCCTCAGCCGTCTTTGCGGGCACAGATAAAGGAAAGAGCAATGGAAAGGGTGCAGTTACAGAAACAGAAAAAGTAAAAGGCAATGATAAAGACAGGCCAGATAAAGCAGAAAGTGAAAAAGCTACGGTAGAGGAGGAAAATGGCGCAACTGGCACTGAAAATGGTACGGTTGAGGCGGAAAAAGAGAAGGCAGTCAAGGAAAAAGATAAGGTCATGGACCAGAAGAAGGCTCTGACCAAGCAGCTTATAGAAGCAAGAAAGTCAGGGAATCTGGAAGCGGCAGCAGAGCTTCTCGCACAGATAAAGGAGTATAAGGAACAGCTGAAGCAAATGGTACTTAGCGGCTATACAGAAGAAGAGCTTGCACAGCTTGACCAGGCAGCTGAAGCTATCGAAGCGGAAGATCCTTCAGTGGAAGTATTGCCTGTGGAAAGTGTCGTAGCAAAGGGCAGAAGCTTAAAGCTGGATATGCCTCCTGTAATAAAGGACGGGAAAGTGTTAGTACCGGTAAGAGCTTTCTCCCGGGCTTATGGGGCAGAAGTGCAGTGGAACCAGGAAGAACATACAATTACTATTGTTAAAGATGGAATTGAGATAGTTCTGAAAACAGATAGCAGCGTTGTGCTTGTAAACGGAGTGGAAACTGATCTGGGAATGCCTGTTAAAGGAATAAATGGAAGAACAGTTATGCCTATAGGCTTCCTGGCAGAGAAGCTTGGACTTAAGGCAGAAGTAGATCCGGAAGATGGAACTATAGAAATCGGAGACGGCGAAGAAGAGGAAGATACAACAACAGGCACAGATACAACCGGCACAACCACAGGGAACTAGACCACCAAACATAATTTTGGGTTTCAAGTATAAATGAGGGGACTGAACAAAAATTCGGCCCCTTTTAGTATGAAACTTTTTCCTTATAAGTACGTCATAATATTTTGAGGTGTATATAAAAATGAAGAGGATATTATTATTAGTTTTAATAGTGATACTGATGGTAGGATGTTCGCAAAAGCCGGAACAGCCTGCTCCAGAGCCAACCAAACCGGCAGTAGAACAGAATACTGAAGCGGTTAGCCCAACCCCGGCTCCTGTAGAGAAAAAAGAAAGCAACCTGTTCGACGCCAGAAAGGTGAAGCCTGGAGATCAAGTGGCAGGGTTGACGGTGAGCAAGATTGAAGTGAATAATGCAGGTGATGAGGATTATGATGCAAATGTGGATTTTGAGGGTGAAGTGACGATAAGCGGCACCTTTAAGCACAACCTTAACGATGAGTTTTTTGACCATGAAATAACCTTCAACGTTGATGAAGAGTCGGCTGCCTTGCTTCCAAAGCTGGCCCATGACCAGAGATATGTATGGTTCATGTTTATGAACCATGATGAAGCTGAAAAATTATTAGGTGCTCCCGGTACAGAGGGTAAAGCGACTGTGACAATAAAAAACTACAGCATAAAATATGCTCATACAGAGATATGGAATACAGCAGATCTGGTAAGGGTAGATGAAAAATAGAGCGGCTCTGGTGAACCGCCCTGTTTCCTTCTTACCTATCATTTTGGATCATCAACTCTTGGGTTTTTTCATTGTAATACATTCCGGCATTCAAGCATTGCCTTACAAACTGGTCGGGAACGAATATCTGATTCTCAATTTTCATTACAGGCAAAGGCAAATAATGCTTTTTGTCATTTACTGTAACCTCCGTGCTGCCGGCCTTCCCTCTGATTCTATCTTTATCTGTGCTTAATACAAATTCTCCGTTTTTTCGTGTTTCAAGGTTAAAACCGAGCTTTTTACTTACCGGTTCCAAAGGAACGAAGGTTTTATTACCCAGCTTCACTGGCAGCACTCCTTCTGCTGCAGCATTACTGAAGTCAAGCCTTACAGCACTGCCGCGCTGGTTCACCAGCTTGCGGCCGAAGCTGGGAGCGATTCCAACAAAATCATTAAAATCAAAGGAATTCTCTTCGGTAATAGTAGGGAAGTCGATTTTTACCTCCTTGTTGATATTACTTATATCCGTATTGAACTCCATTGCAATACTAAAGGTAAACTTATATATCTCCTCACCATCATACTCTGTCTCTTCCGCAAGCTCCTCAAAAGCATCTTCAACCTGCTGGGAGTCTACATAAAAATCCATTACTCCATTCTGATTGACTATATATCCGTCCTTGTTAATAAGAAAGTTTATTTCTATTCCCCGGCTGCCCAGCATTGTGACTCCTTCCAAGGCAGCCATTATACGGTTTAGCTCCTCTTTAAGGTCAGCATCTCCATTAGTAAGTGTATCAAGTGCCATATCCAGGTCTTGGCTGGCCTCTGTGCCTTCGAAAATACTGCTTGAAGCTACTATCATTTCTTTAATGATATCTTTTGCCTGCTCATTCTCTGACAGCTCTGACAGCACATATCTCAATACTGTCTTGAAGGATTTATTATCAAGCTTCAATTGGTATACTGAAAGCTTTTCGCCATTTACAATCTTGTCTTCCAGTTGGTTTATCACCACAAAGCCTGGATCTTTATATAGGGCATGCTCCTTTAAGAGTTCCACCAGATTTGACTGGAAGTTATTCATCGATCCCACCATTTCAGCATATTCCTGGGGGTTCAGCTGTCCTGCAGCCGGTAAATCCTTTTGATCCATGACAAAGTATTCTTTCCCTGCCAGGTCTTCCGGCAAGCTAGCAGTCAACGTAGACGGAAGCTTAATTATCTGCTTTATTGCCGGGGGCTGCTTCTCAAAATCATAGGAAGCCCAGAGGGTAGTCTGGTCTGTAATTTCACCGGAAATTACTTTGGTGACAGTCTGCATTGTTGCTTT
>CAZUGK010000189.1:0-6680 GCA_964619815.1 uncultured Clostridiaceae bacterium
TTTCTCTTTTTTGTTAAACATGTTATACATTTTTAATTACTGTTTTTGGAATATTAAAATATAGCAATATAACACTTGAATTGGAGAGGAATATCAAAATGCCTGAAACTGAACGCGGAAGCCTTGTAATTATCGGAGGAGCTGAGGATAAAAGAGCTGATAAAGCTATTCTTAAAGAAGTCATAAGATTATCTGGTGGTGAGAACTCGCATGTTGCGTTGATAACTACAGCAACAAACAGTCCGGAAGAAGCAGGGCACGAGTACAAAAGACTTTTTGGAGAGCTGGGAGCAAGAAGTGTTGTATCAATTAATATCAGCGACAGGGAATATGCAAACAATATTGAGGGATTGAAATCACTTTATGATGCTACCTGCATTTTTTTTGTAGGCGGCGATCAGCTCAGAATATCAAGTATATTAGGAGGCACAGAAGTACACAGGATGATTAAGAAGCTTTATGAAGAAGGCCGGGTAATAGCCGGAACAAGTGCAGGTGCTTCCATGATGAGTGAGATTATGGTTGTAGAAGGGAAAGATGAGGAGGCGCCTAGGAAATGTACGCTTAAGATGGCCCCAGGTATGGGCCTTTTGGATGGTGTGATAATCGACCAGCATTTTAATCAAAGGGGAAGGATTGGAAGACTGTTGGCGGCTGTGGCACAAAACCCAAATGTTTTAGGAATTGGCATAGATGAAGATACAGCCATGATAGTAAACAAGGACCTTGAGTTTATGGTGGAAGGCTCCGGAGTCGTTACGGTTGTGGATGGCAGAGATATATCCTTTACGAATATATCAGAGCAATACCCGGATGACCCTCTTGCCATAACTAACGTAAAGATCCACATCTTTCCAAAAGGATATGGGTTTAATTTAATAAAAAAACAGGAAATACTAAAAAAGACTACTAGTTAAAAACAAAAACACTTTTTCTCAAAAACACAAGGAGGAAGAATTGTGATTACTGTAAGCAGTCATGCTTATCAAGGAAAAAATATTTACAGTTATAAACCAGTGGTAAAAATGGTAATTGGCCTGGGAAAGTATGCAGATATCCCCACTAAAGACATTGGAGGCTTCAATGAAACGCTGCTGGAGCTCTTGCCCGGCTTAAAGAAGCACTGCTGCTGCAGGAGGCATGAAGGAGGCTTTGTTGAAAGACTTCAGGAGGGGACCTACTTTGCACATGTAATGGAGCATATCGCAATTGAACTTCAAGCTATGCTAAGTTATGACATTAAGTTTGGCAAGACTAGAGAGTCAAGCAAAAAAGGCGTATATAATATTGTTTATGGGTACGAAAACGAGCATGCAGGCCTGGAGTCGGGCAAGCTGGCGGTTGAAATCATGGAAGGGATAATTTCAGGAGAATTGCCCGACATTGATACTAGGCTTAAGGAAATAAAGAAGGTATGTGTTGCGACGGACTTTGGCGCAAGCACCAGTGCAATTGCTAAGGAATCAAGGGAAAGGAACATACCGATAATACGCATAGGAGACGGAAGTATCCTGCAGTTAGGCTATGGAAAGAACCAGAAAAGGATAGAAGCAACTCTTACTGAAAATTCGAGCTGTGTATCGGTGGATATTGCCTGCAATAAACAACTGACCAAGAATATCCTGCATGAATACGGCATACCAGTTCCGGCAGGGAAGGTGGTCAAGAGTGAGCAGGAAGCATTGGAATACAGTGAAAAGCTGGGGTATCCTGTTGTAGTTAAGCCTAATTATGGAAGCCATGGCAAAGGGGTGTCCATAAACCTGAGGAACCCCCAGGAAGTGCTGGAAGCATATAAAATAGCCAAGGAATATGAGGATACGATTCTGGTTGAAAAATATATAAAAGGCAGCTACTATAGAGTATTGGTAGTGGGTAATAAGGTTGTGGCCGCCTCTCATAGGATTTGTGCCCATGTAACAGGTGATGGAACGAGCACTGTAAGGGAGCTTGTTGATAAGGAAAACTGCAACCCTATGCGTGGTGACGGACATGAGAAGCCCCTGACCAAGTTAAACATAGATAAAGTCTCAGAGCAGTACCTGAGGAAACAAGGCTTGACTCTTGAGTATATACCTAATGAAGGAGAGATAGTGTATTTGCGGGAAAACGACAACATAAGCACAGGGGGAGTTGCAATTGATGTCACCGATGAAATACACGAAGAAAACAGAAAGATTATAGCTCAGGCTGCAAGAACGATTGGCCTGGATGTAGCCGGTGTGGATATATGTGCTGCAGATATTTCAAAGCCTATTACAGAAGCAGGTGGTGCAATTATCGAGATAAACGCTGCTCCTGGGATCAGGATGCATCATTATCCATACCAGGGTACTTCCAGAAACGTTGCAAAAGCTATTGTTGACATGCTGTTTCCGGAAGGCAGCGATGGCAGGATTCCTATTGTGTCGGTGACAGGGACAAATGGAAAGACAACCACCTCGAGAATGATAGCTCATATAATAAGGCAAATGGGATTTACCGTAGGAATGACCACAACCAGTGGAATTTATATAAATGATGAGCTGATTAAGTATGGGGATAACACCGGCCCGATAAGCGCGAAGACGGTACTTATGGATAGAAGAGTGGAATATGCTGTTCTTGAGACCGCCAGAGGAGGAATAGTCAACAGAGGACTGGGCTATGATGAAGCAGATGTTGGCATAGTAACCAACATCACTGAGGATCATCTGGGGATCGACGATATCAATACCCTTGAGGATTTGGCCTATGTGAAATCGTTGGTTGCAGAAGCAGTAAAAGAGAACGGTTATGCAGTTTTAAACGCCGATGATCAATACTGCCTCAGCATGAGAGAAAGAATAAAATCAAATATTATTTTGTTCTCACTGTCAACTGAGAATGAAGCAGTGAGAGAGCATATCCAAAATGGAGGAATTGCAATATACAGTAATGACAGTACAATTTTCATAAATAAAGGCGGAGTAGAGCTGCCATTCATTGAAGCAAAAGCCATTCCTGCTACAATGAACGGAATATTGAAGCACAACATAAGCAACAGCATGGCCGCAATAGCCGGAGCAATAGGAATGGGAATTTCTATCGAAAGTATAATAACAGGACTTTCAACCTTTAGATCTGACAGTGATACCAATCCCGGCAGATTCAACCTACATGATGTCAATGGCATAAAGGTGGTGCTGGACTATGGGCATAATATCGACGGCTATCGTGTGGTAATAGATTCTTTAAAGCAGATGAAGACCGGAAGACTGATAGGAGTCATTGGGACACCGGGTGACAGGACGGATTCAAGCACCATAACGATAGGCAAAATGTGCGGCGATTGCTTTGACAGGATCTATATCAAAGAAGACAGGGACAAAAGAGGGCGTGAGCCGGGGGAAGTTGCAGCCCTGCTCGAAAAAGGCTGCAGCATGGCAAGCATCAAGCCATCTGAAATCCTGACAGAGTTGGCTGAGGAGAAGGCGCTGGAAAAAGCAATTCTGGATGCGGTTCCCGGTGATATTGTTATTGTCTTCTTTGAAGAGTACCAGCTGCTGATGGATGTTGTTGAGAGGATGGCTATAGAGCTGTCAAAGGCGCATCAGATTATTGCCTGAAAATAAAAAAAGGCAGGCTGAGAAAATGGATAGGAAAAAAGACAAGAAAACGAGTATAGACTCCCTTGAGGCATTGACTGATGTTGAGATAGACTATCCTTTGATATATAAGGATGATATTGGTCCCTTGGGAGGGCGGAATACGACAGAAGAAAGATACCCAATAAGCGAAATGGTTGATGATCAATAGCAAAAGCCGGCATATGCCGGCTTTTGCCAGGTGATTGTACCTTTGAATATAAAGAACTAATAATTTTATGCAAATATAATACTATATTACTATAGAATAGGACTTGGTTTTGGTATATAATATTCTATAAACGGTGGAAAAACGACAACATTATCCAGCATTTACATTATATTATTAATATATGACATGGGGTGGATTAAATGGATATACACAATGGAGATACCTTGGTTTTTGCTGTTGACAATCTAACTAAGAAATGGAGAATATCAAAGGTAGACAACAACATTGTGAAGATCTTTGAGGAAGACGGTTCATACAGGCAGATGCCCTATACGTATCTTATAGAAATGTATGAAAGAGGTTATATAAAAGTTGAAACCCCTTCACTGGTTTGGTAATAAGGAAATTAACGGCCTATTGTTTATTTGAGCAATAGGTTTTTTTAATTATGTCGAAAAATGTAGATATATAAAATTATTTGGAATTGAGTGAAAGCATAAATAACAAATGATATAATATTACTTAGTAAAATCTGGTGCATGCTTAAGCTGCTTTAGATTTATATGTAATGAAAGGTATTTATGTAGTATAATTTACTAAGTACCTTTATTTTTTGGAGGGCTTATGGTAGAAAGTAAGGTTGATTCGAACTCCTATTTAATATTTATAGTAAGCCTCGGGCTTATAGGAATATGCATATTGGTAAACATACCGCTGTATTTGGGGTTTGCCGGAGCAGTGGCATTTACAGCATATATGCTTACCAGAAAGGGATATGAGCTTAAGGCCTTGAACAATATGATGCTTATAGGAGTAAAGGATTGTTCAAAGTTAATGATAATTATAACCCTTACAGGGGCTACAGTATCTATCTGGCTGTCGTCAGGCATTGTTCCTACGCTTATTTACTATGGCTTTGAATATATAAAGCATATAAATTATATACTTGCATGCTTCGTTGTAACGGCAGTGGTATCAGTTGTTATGGGTACTGCGGTAGGTACGGTGAGCACCATAGGGATAGCATTGATAGGAATAGGCAAAGGACTTGCGATACCGGAGTACCTGCTTTTAGGTGCAATAGTATCAGGAGCGTTTATAGCAGATAGGCTTTCGCCAATATCAGGTCTTGTAAATCTTACCTTAAAAACAACCAATCTGAAATACAAGGAATATATCAGAAGCATGCTGAATACTCTGATACCTTCATTGGTTATTGCAATCACAGTATATTATTTTGTTGGTAAAGGCTACATGTCGGTAATTGATCTGGAAAAGATAGCTGCATTTCAGGAGAATATAAACAAGTCTTTTGTAATTACTCCGATTCTATTATTGCTTCCGCTGCTTGTAATAACAATGTCAGTATGCGGGGTTAATCCGATAATTAACATGAGTATAGGAGTTGCCGGGGGATCTCTTATAAGTATATTTTTGCAGAAAAAGACTGTGCTGAAAGTATTGCAGTATATTTTATCCGGTTATAAGTCAGCTACAGGTATTGAAGAGCTTGACAAAATACTGAGAGGTGGGGGAATACAGTCAATGGTTGAGGTGCTTTTGATAGTTGCAGGAGCTGTTGCTTTAAGCAGCCTGCTCGAAGGCACAAACATAATAAACCCCATAATAGCAAGTGTCATGAACAAGGCAAAAACAAAGCTGTCACTGATTACACGAACTGCAGCTTTCAGCAGCTTGCTCACAATCGTTACCTGTGACCAGACAGCAGGTATCATACTTCTGGGCAGGCTTCTCAAAAGAAGATTTGAGGATATGGGAGTAAGCATGACCAAACTGGCCAGAACAATATCTGATACGGGTACGACCATTGCACCTCTTATCCCATGGAACGTTAATTCCATAATCATACTTGCCATTACGGGAATATCTTCATTGCAATATGCCCCCTATGCTGTGCTTTGCTATGTAGCACCTTTGGTGGCAGTTGTGTCCGGATGTTTTAGGGAAACCAGGTAGCAGCTATGCAAAAATTATTGCGTAATGGTTATAATAGTGTCGAATACCAGTTAAGGCCAATATGAATACCACGAGTTGCAGCTTATATATTGTAATAATTGCTTATATATGTTAAAAATTAATTAGAAGCACAAATAGAGGAGGATATGCATATGAATATCAAAATTGTAGCCGACAGCAGCTGTGACTTGAATGAGAATTTGAAAAAAGAGATGGGGATAACCCTTGTACCACTCAAACTCCAGATCGGAGATAAGCATTATACAGATGATGAGAGCCTGGATGTAAAAGCCATGCTAAAGGAAATGGCGGAGTGCCCTACCCCACCAAAAACTGCATGTCCTTCACCGAATGATTTTATAAAAACCTATGAAGGCCCGGAAAGTGTTTTTGCAGTTACTTTGAGCTCAGCACTGAGCGGTACCTATGAAAGCGCTATGCTGGCTAAAAAGATGCTTCTGGAAAATGCAGAAGACAAATTTATTCACGTGTTTGACTCATTTAGTGCTTCTATTGCTGAGACCCTTATAAGCATAAAGATTTTTGAATTGGCAAAGAAAAACTATGACAATCTTCAAATAGTTGAGAAGGTCAATGAGTACATTAAGAATATGAAAACCTACTTTTTGCTTGAGTCTCTGGAGAATCTTATGAAAAATGGAAGGCTAGGCAAGGTAAAAGGCAGGATTGCATCGCTTTTGAACATAAAGCCTGTAATGGGAGCCACTGAAGATGGAAATATAAAGCTGGTTGAAAGTGTAAGGGGCTATCAAAGGGCATTTATGAGGTTTGTTGAGATAATAGGGGAACAGGGAGAGAAGCTGGAGGAGAAAGTTATAGGAATAGCTCACGTTAACTGTCATGAAAGGGCTGAGGAGTTCAAAAAGGAGCTCATGAAAAGGTACAAATTCAAAGATATTATTATT
>CAZUGK010000190.1:0-6647 GCA_964619815.1 uncultured Clostridiaceae bacterium
ACGACAACGGGAGCAGGAAGAGCGTAACCTATCCCGACGGATCACAGGAAGAATATACCTACTACGAGGATGGACTGACAAAGACCCTTGTCAATACCAAAGCTGACGGGAGTATCATAGATAGCTACAGCTACACCTATGATGCAGCCCACAACCAGACCACCAAGACTGACAGCAAGGGGACAACAAAGTATGAGTATGACAGCTTGAACCGGCTTTCTAAAGTAACAGAGCCTGAGGGTAAAACCACAAGCTATGCATTTGACAAAGCAGGGAACAGGATACAGGAGCTGGTGCTGCTTAATAACGCGGGAGTTGTCACATCATATACCTACAATGAACAGAACAGGCTCATTACTACTGTAACGACAAATGGAGGAACAACCGAGAAGATCACCTATGAATATGACAACAACGGAAATACCCTGATAAAGGTCAAAGAGACAACAAAGCCAGTAGACCCTGACATATCAGGAAGCTTTGCATTCAAGAAGGCAGGAACCTCGACAACAAAGGAAGCCACCTTCATGGAATACGATGTTTGGAACCGGATGATAAAGACCATAGAGGCGGATAAGACGATATTGTGTAAGTATAACGGTGATGGGCTGAGAGTAGAGAAGAGCGTAAATGGGCAGACCACAAAGTATATGTATGAAGCTGACAAGGTTGTTTTGGAGCTTGATGGGCAGGGGAATGAGACAGCAAGGAATGTATACGGAACCAATCTGCTGATGAGAACAGCAGGTAACGAGACAGCCTACTACATGTACAATGGGCATGGGGATGTAACTGCACTGCTTAGTGCGACAGGCTCCATACTGGCAAGCTACTACTACGATGCCTTTGGGAATATAACAGAGCAAACGGGAGAAGTCAGGAACCCCTACAGGTATGCAGGGTATTTGTATGATGAAGAAACAGAGATATATTATCTGAATGCGAGGTACTATGATCCGAAGATAGCAAGGTTTTTGACTGAGGATACTTATAGGGGAGAGGCTAATGATCCATTGAGTTTGAACTTGTATACGTACTGTCATAATGAGCCTATTAAGTATATTGACCCAACTGGACACTGGATTGGAATAGACCCTGATTATGACCCGCCAAGTGTAACGAGACCACAGCCTAGGCCGCCCAAAGATAATGATAAAGATGATGATAATGTTGCATCGATAGATAAAGAGATAGATAAGTGGAAAAAAGAAGTTGAATATAGGAAGAGCATGGGTGAGCATGGGCTTGCTAAGAAAGCTCAGGAAATACTAGAAATGCTTGAGATGCTAAAAGAAGTGATAGTAAAATATAAGCCTACAAACAACGTGGCAGAAACAAATGCAGGTAACGATGATTGGCTCTCAAAGCATCCAGGTGCTGTAGCTTTAGCAGGCAATCGAGTTATTCCTGGGATGTTTCCAGAGGGACCGAATGCATATAAGGGGCCGGTAAATCCTAAAGCAGGCGACGCGGTATTAATCCCAGGTGGAAATGGGAAAATGTTTGAAGGGAAATATGTTACGGTTACAGATTCAAATGGAAATAAGAAACTAATCCCAATGGCTGATGATATTGAAGCTTGGGCAGCAACATATAAACCCGCATTAGATAGTCATGAAACTTTAGATATGGCAGGTATGACTCCGGGACTGAATATTGCAGATAGCGCTGATCTTGTAAACGCTGGATGGTACCTATTGCAAGGAGATGCAACAAACGCCTATATATCATTACTAGCAATCTTCAACGATGCAGCTACAGGGGCAAGATATGTTGATGAAGCTGGAGAATTAATCGAGGGCGCGGGTAAGGCTTTTAAGTCACAAGAATTATTAGATTCTCATTATGCAAAACATGCAGGTGAGTTTGGCAATGTTACGAAGGATCAATATCTAAAAGGTGCGCAAAATTTAGTGAATTCAAATTCGGGAGGCAATATTTTGACTAAGACAAGAACAAATGGTGATACGCTCTTTTATAACAAAGTTACTAATGAATTCGCCGTAAAAGCCTCTGATGGAACAATAAGGACCTATTTCAAGCCAACAGATGGGATTAACTATTTTAATAGTCAAAAATAAGATGAGGAGTATTTTAAATGGGAAAGTATAAATGTCCATGCTGTGGATACTGTACATTAGGCGAAGAACCACCAGGCACTTTCGAGATCTGCCCTGTATGTCTTTGGGAAGATGATAATGTGCAATTTGATGATCCGGATTATGAAGGTGGTGCTAATGCTGTTTCTTTAAATAAAGCTCGCGAGAATTATAAAAGAATAGGTGCAATCTCAACCGATTCTTTAGAGAATGTTCGAAAGCCCCATAAAGACGAGATTTGCTGAGTTAAAAATAGCGGGGTCAGCAATGACCCCGCTATGCTCCTTGACAAATGCGGATTTCCGCATATTACAACCCCGGTTACGACCCCGATGCCACAATTCTGACCCCGACGAAAAATGCCATCCGCCCCGCATTGCGGGGCGGTGTGGGCCGGAGCGGGGAAGCTCTGCGACCCCGCTCCTTTAACCCGCATGGTTTTCGACCCCATGGTTCACCTGTGATTTAAGGGATGAGGCATATTTGGGGCTGCATTTTTAAGGGAAATACTCTTTCACAAAAAGCCGCCAAATCCGTTTTCAATTTCGCAAAAGGGGCAATTACCTTATAGCGGTAACTAAAACGCGACACAGCGGCACACAGTGGCTCACGTTTCCAGACAATAATATTAGCAAACTTGCCATTGGCATTAAACATTTGTGCGCCGGATAGCAAGGGATATATGAAACGCACAACTTCTGTAGACTGCCGGTATCAAAAATATAAATCGGCTTACACCCCATGGTTCATGGTGAACCATGGATTTACAGGAAATATGTTCTATGGTAAAATTTGCGCCAGAGGGGGGTTTAAGGGGGTAAGAAATTATCCCGGAAAAATCCCTCGTTTTTCTTTTTCTGCATGGATGCTTTTCGCTTCGCCATAAAAATATATCGCAGAAACAACAAACAACTTGCAATCCGTTTCGGACAGAGTTAACATCACCAACACGAAAGTGAATAACCTGTTTGAAACGGAAAGTTTGCGGTAGATAGGCTGTCGCGCCCTTGCGGGTCTGAAAAGACTAACGCTGTTATCTGAGGTTGCCGGTGCTGGGAGCTTGAAGTGGATGCAGGAAAAGAGAAGGGACGGTATGCAAAGAAGGGAAAACTACCTCTACGTCGGTATCGACCTTCATAAGGACACTCATACCGCTGTAATGGTAAATTGCTGGAATGAGAAACTGGACGTTATCACTATTGAAAACAAGCCCAGCGAGTTTAATAAGCTCGCAAAACGAGTAAACAAGATGGCTGTAAAGCTAGGGCTGTCCCCTATTTACGGCTTGGAAAATGCCTATGGATATGGCAGAAGCCTTGCCGTATGGCTCATTGAAAAAGGCTATACGGTAAAGGATGTTAATCCTTCCCTGGCTTACGATCAGCGCAAAAGCGCACCCATGATGAAGAAAAACGATGAGCATGATGCTTACTGCGTGGCCACGGTGCTGATCAATCAACTTCATACCCTGCCCGATGCAAGGCCGGAGGACAACCATTGGACGCTGTCCCAGCTCGTCAACCGCCGGGATACCCTTGTCAAAGACGGTATCCGGCTAAAAAACGGTTTGCATGAGCAGTTGACAAACGCATACCCCAGTTACCGCAAATTTTTCTGTGAAATCGACCGGAAAACGGCATTATACTTTTGGAAAAACTACCCGTCACCCGGTCACCTGAAAGGCAAGACAGCAGAAGAATTAAAGGCTGAATTAAAAGCTGTATCCTCGAACTATACCAAAGACAAGGCTGAAATGATTCTTGGCTGCGTTCAAAACGATGGTGATACCATACGCGATTATCAGACTTCAAGGGATTTTATCACCCAGAGCCTTGTGAGGGATTTGGAGCACCAGGCGGTTGAACTGGCTCAAATAGACACGGAAATTGAAAAAATGCTGAAATCCTTTGATTACAAGCTCACCACCCTGCCCGGTGTCGGAAACGCAATCGCCAGCAAGCTCATTGCCGAGATAGGCGATATACGGCGTTTCCCCAATGCCGACAAGCTGGCCTGCTTCGCCGGAATTGCTCCCAAAAGCTTCAGTTCTGCGGGTAAGGGAAGAGACGAGAGCAACAAGCAAGGAAACCGTGAGCTTCACGGCTTATTTTACTTCCTTGCTGTAACAATGGTGGCTGTCTCAACAAAAGGAAAGCCATACTGCCCCATATTCCGCGCCTATTTCCTTCGTAAAATCAGCGAGGGCAAGACGAAATCCCAGGCTTTGGTCTGCATTATGCGGCGTCTGGTGAATATCGTCTATGGCATGATGAAGAACAAGACGGAATACAGGCCGTATGAGCCTGAAGATGTGCAATCTGAAGCCCGGTAATACCCAAAAACAACAGGCATAATGACAGAAATATCAATAACCTGCCCGAAAGGAGAGCGAGAAATATGCGAAAGAAGCTGCCGGTACTATTGCTTGTGTTGATTATCCTGCTGCAAGCATTTGCGCCTGTCACCTTTGCCGCTTCAAAAAACGAGGTGCAATCCCAAACAGTATATTTCTGTCCGTCAGATGCTACATCTGAGGGGGCGGGTAGTGCTGAGGCTAAATGGACTAACCATGGTTATAAGCATTTCCCTGCAAAAAATGCTAACTGGAATGATGTTGTTAAATCAACTAAAAGTGGTCCTGCCAAGTACAAATTGGGAACTGATGTTGAGGCGCTTGAAAGAAAGGTTTGGCATGAAGGTACACAAGTAACGAATGGAAAGAATTGGAAAATTATGGAGTTTGATGATGTTATTGGTGCTAGCGGAGGAAAGGAAACTAAGTATATTAGAGTAGAGGAAAGCAGTGGAACAATACATGGTCATCCGATAACTGAAGATGAGTACAAGAAACTCATAAAATAGATTGGAGGAATTGGATGTTTGAGAATTTGAATTTTGAGCCAGGCAGGGTTGTATATAGTGATTTCAATATTAACCCGAGTGTTCCATTAGAGAATCAAATAGATTCACTAAAGGAAGATTTGTTTCAGATTAATTATTCTGATGAATATATAATCGATGTTGGGTGGTATCCTGAATTTGATGAGAATGGCAGTTTTAGAATTTGTGCTATAAAAGACTTTAATTGGGAAGTTCCGCTGTTTGAAAAGAGATGTAGAGATATGAGTTCATTAAATCAATTAATGTTTGAATGTATAAATTTAGTTAATGGCTTGCTGCGAGGTAAGTAGTCTTTTAAGTAAGGCGCTTATCTATAAGGAGGTTATGTGCCAGTCTGTCACCTTGTCAGCTTATTGGAGTTAAGACCATAGTAGATAAGTGCCAGGGAAATCTTCCCAAAACAGTAGTGAAGGAATAAACATACAGAGCAAAGAATAGGCACCGATTCCATAGCCTACACCTATGACAATAACGGAAATCAGCTTACCATGACAGATGCTACCGGAACTACGATGAAGAGAACAGAGTGACAGAAAAAACCGTACCTGAAATTGAGAAGAACCCGTAAAACCTTAGGTGTCAGGCACCGGAGATATCCAGTTATTGGCACAAATGAGTCCTTCTGGTAATATAAGGATGAATATTATCAGGAGGACTTTTCTTATGGGGAGACCATGGAGGGAAGAGTATAAGGGTGGAATATATCATGTAATAGCAAGGGGAAACAACAAGGAGTGGAACCCGTAGGTGCCAGACACGATGTTTAGACGGTTATTGAGTTAGGATAGCCTTCTGATACTATGGGAACATCATATTATCAGGCGGTTTTTCTACGGAAACCAGCTTACAATGACAGACAGCACCGGTACAACCATAAGGACCTACGATGAAGAGGACAGAGTGATAGAAAAAACCGTACCTGAAATTGGAACGGCAGCATACCGGTATGATATACTGGAAGAGGATGGATTCTATGCAGAAGAATCCACCGACCCGAAAGCTAACATAACAAAGAAGATATATGACAAAGCAGGCAGACTGGTAAATGTAACAGAAGGAGAAAGCACAACAAGCTACATATATTACGACAACGGGAGCAGGAAGAGCGTAACCTATCCCGACGGATCACAGGAAGAATACACCTACTATGAGGACGGACTTACAAAGACCCTTGTCAATACAAAAGCTGACGGGAGTATCATAGATAGCTACAGTTATACCTATGATGCAGCCCATAACCAGACCACAAAAGCTGACGGCAAGGGGACAACAAAGTATGAGTATGATAGCCTGAACCGGCTTTCCAAAGTAACAGAGCCTGACGGTAAAACCACAAGCTATGTATTTGACAAAGCAGGGAACAGGATACAGGAGCTGGTGCTGCTTAATAATGCGGGAGTTGTAACATCATATACCTACAATGAGCAGAACAGGCTGATTACTACCGTAATGACAAATGGCGGAACAACCGAGAAGACCACCTATGAATACGACAACAACGGAAATACTCTGATAAAGGTCAAGGAGACAACAAAGCCAGTGGATCCTGAGCTATCAGGAAGCTTTGCATTCAAGAAAGCAGGAACCTCAGAAACAAAGGAAGCCACCTTCATGGAATACGACGTCTGGAACCGGATGATAAAGACC
>CAZUGK010000191.1:0-6562 GCA_964619815.1 uncultured Clostridiaceae bacterium
AAACATCTCAGACCCGCCCTCGGTGCTGGAGGCGATAATCTTTGGAGTATGGATTTCAGAGAATCCGCGTTCCTTTAAGTAGCCCCTAAAGGCTTCAACTATTTCCTCCTGAACTTTAAATATAGCACGGGTCTTTTGCCTTCTAAGACTAATGCTCCTATAATCCAGCTGCTTTTCAAGTGAAGCGGCAACTGTCTGATTGTTGATCTCAAAAGGAAGTGTATCATAATAAGCCTTCCCCAATATTTTGATTTCACTTACCAGCAATTCAACTCCCATTGGAGCTTTTTCATTTTGAACCCTTTTTCCTACTGCTTCAATACACATTTCAAGCCTTAAGCTTTCCTCCGGTTTCTTGTCAATGACCAGCTGGAGAATTCCTGTCTTGTCCCTCAGCTGTATAAAGGTTATTTTGCCAAGGTCATGTATCTTGTGTATCCAGCCGCTTACCAGAAGAGTAGATTCTGTACTTTCGTTAATATTGGCCGCATATGTTCTTTCCATATTTCATACCTCCTAAATGATAAAATAAAAAAACCGTCCATATATTTTCATATAGGAACGGTTTAATCCGCGGTGCCACCCTAAGTAGCTAATGCTCACTCATATCGGTACTCCCTCCTCAAATCAATGAGAGTTTATACCTAGTCATTTTATCGGTTGACTACCGGTTAAGCCTAGTTTTTTCATTTCGGTTAACTTCTCAGAGGCGTTTTTCAAATACAAGCATCATATCAGGCTCCCACCAATCCTGACTCGCTGTAAATCCACGTTGTACCTACTCTCCTCATCATCGAATCTGCTTATATAAAGTTATTTTTATTAATATACAGCCAATTGAATAATATGTCAATACTTTCTTTAATAATTTTAGAATAATTTGTGATAATTTTATAAATAATATACAACCAATTTATGATATATTAGATTTATGATTTTATAAACCGCAGACACTTCCTGTCTGATAAATAATGATTAAATAGAAGGTGAGAAATACATATGATCAAACTTAACAAATATGGATATGTGCGGGTAGCAGCAGTAAGCCCCCAGATTAGGATTGCCGATCCGGCTTTTAATGTTGAGAGGATGCTTGAGCTTCTAGAAAAAAGTAAAAACTTGAGCCTGCAGATCGTTATATTCCCCGAGCTGTCAATTACCGGATATACATGCGCAGATCTGTTCCACCAGACAGGTCTGTTGATGGAAGCAGAAAGGCAGCTGGGAATTCTCATAGAAAATACTGCAGACCTGGATACTGTAATTGCTGTCGGAATGCCTGTAAAATCATGTAACCAGCTTTTTAACTGCGCTGTAGTTTTCTATAAGGGTAAAATCCTTGGGGTTGTTCCCAAAACTTTTATTCCGAATTACAGTGAGTTTTATGAGTACAGATGGTTTGCGCCCTCCTCCAAAAGAATCAGCAAAACGGTTATGTTGTGTGATCAGGAGGTTCCTTTTAATGAGCACCTTTTGTTCAGGGATTCTGCTTCGGAGCTTTGTATCGGAGTAGAAATCTGCGAAGACTTGTGGACTCCCATTCCGCCCAGTTCATATCATGCATTGCATGGGGCAAACCTCATATTGAATCTGTCTGCAAGCAATGACATTGTTGAAAAGGCAGCGTACAGGCGAACCTTGGTATGCCAGCAATCTGCCAGATGCATTGCAGGCTATGTGTATGCTTCCGCCGGAGAAAGCGAGTCTACCACAGATGTTGTGTTCGGAGGCCATGGATTGATTGCGGAAAACGGAGCTGTGCTCGCAGAACAAAGGTTCAAGGAAAATGCGGGTATTTACCAGGATATCGATATTGAAAGACTGATGAACGACCGTAGGAAAATGAACAGCTTTATGGGAGACCCCGATAATATGGATTATGTAGTCGTATGTTTTCATATGAATCAGGCTGAAGTAGGCAAGCTTTTCAGAAATGTGAATCCACATCCCTTTGTACCTGGCTCAAAGGAAGCAAGGGATATCAGGTGCAGGGAAATCTTCAAAATCCAATCTGCGGGCTTGAAACAGAGGATATTAAAAAGCGGCCTTAATAAAATGGTTGTCGGCGTATCAGGAGGCCTGGACTCCACGCTTGCATTGCTTGTATGTGCTGATGTATGCGAGCAGCTTAAGCTGCCGATGAAAAACATCATTGCAGTTACAATGCCCGGATTCGGCACCACCGGAAGGACGTATTCCAATGCCATGACTTTAATAAAGGAGCTTGGGACCACTGCAATGGAAATCTCTATCAAAGAAGCTTGTATCCAGCATTTCAAGGACATCGGGTTTGATGAAAGCATCCATGATGTAACCTATGAGAATGTTCAGGCAAGGGAACGGACTCAAATCCTCATGGATATATCCAACATCGAAGGCGGATTGGTAGTAGGTACCGGTGATTTGTCGGAGCTGGCCTTGGGCTGGAGCACCTACAATGGCGACCACATGTCCATGTATGCGGTAAATGTAAGCATTCCTAAGACTTTGGTAAGATATCTCGTAGAATGGTATGCTGATATAAATAAAGCTGAAATGCCATTAGTTGCAGAAACTTTATATGATATCTGCAGGACACCGGTGAGTCCGGAGCTTTTGCCGCCGGACAGCGAGGGTAAGATATCACAGAAAACTGAAGACATAGTAGGGAGCTATGAGCTCCATGATTTCTTTCTTTACAATATGATACGAGGAGGCTACTCTCCATCAAAGATAAAATTGCTTGCAGAGCTTGCTTTCGAAGGAAAATATGATAAGGATGTAGTCTCTAAGTGGTTGGAGGTCTTCATAAAGAGATTCTTCACACAGCAGTTCAAAAGGTCCTGTATGCCTGACGGGCCTAAGGTAGGTACCATTGCACTGTCTCCAAGGGGTGACTGGCGAATGCCGAGTGATGCGGCCTTTTCCGCGTGGCTGGATGAAATTCACTAATGCTTATTGTTCAAAAATTAAAGGCTTCCCCGAAGCCTTTAATTTTCTATAATATCAGGATTATAATCTATATTTAGTCCATAGAAATTAATATAGCAGTATATTAATTCCCTCTTGTACTTTTTCTCGCGATTCAGCCTCTTAAGCTTTTTCTCGAATTTTTTTTCTTCCCACAGCTTATTCTTCACATACCTCTTTTTGCCCAGCTTCCAGAACTTATAAGGAAAAACAAGCATCGCCAATAGTATTTCATATTCCTCCCTGGTCATTGGGCGCACCTTGCAGTAGCTTTCTATGATTTTCCTGCATAAGTCAAAATCCCACTTGAATTTCTTTTTTGAAAGTATTCTGCTTATAAGCTTCCCCAGGTCGCTCATCGGGATATCATACTGACAGGATTCCAAATCCACGATATACATTTTATCGTCCTTATCTACCAGTATGTTCTGATAATAAAAGCTATCATGGCAGATGTTTCCTTCGCTTGCATAAAAGTTACAAAGCTCGCTGTACCTGCTTTGGTCAAGTATTTTTACCGCAAGCTCCGCCTGTCTGTAAAAATAGTCAATGCTGCTTCTATATGTATAGTCAAACTCAGTCTTTAGCTTCAGCTTATCAATAGTAGCCTTGAATCCGCTTATCTGATTCCGCCATTTAGTGAAGGTTTTCTTCCATTTCTTACTGTGGTCTTTTATTTTTACATGCTTTGGAGCTTCTATTCCTTTTGAATAATTGTGAAAAAGTGCTAAAAGCTCTGCACAGCGTAATATTTCCGCAGTGTCAGAAAAGCTTGCTTCACGCCCTTCGATCCAGTATGTGAGATAAAAAGCCGCTTCCTTATTTTTTATTATTACTTTTTCTCTTTTGTAAGGATAAAATTCTGCAAGGTTGTCGAAGTTTCTTTCCTTAAGGCACTTCATGATATGGCAGCTTTTCTTGGCTTTCCTGTAACCGTGACTGACACGCTTCAGGCAAAAAATACCCTTATCTGTGCATACCTTGTATGCACTTCTTACTTTCTCAACTGAGTCAACTGTAAAGTCATAATGCTTCAATACTTCAGCAAGCATCATGCTTTCTTTTTGACCAATATCGGATGCGCATTTGTATTCCGGTACCGTCTGCATTATATTCACTCCAATCAACAATAAATGCTCAGAGAATCAGTTAATATATTATATTGAGGTGATTCTTAATTTATAATATAAAAATAATAAAGAAAGTACTTGCTTTTTTTTAAATGGTGTCATATAATAAAAAAATTTATTAGTTCACTTTTATGTAATGTTATATCGAAAAAGTTAGTCATAGTTTTTTACTATGCAAGATGACAAAGGCGTCACAATTTATTTTGTGGCGCTTTTTTGTTTTATCAGGGCACTTATTAATCAAAAAAGGAGGTAATTAAGATCTAATACAATTTGCTTGTTTTCAGTGAACTAATAAATAGAATTTTCAAAGGGGGAATGAGAATGAGGAGAAAGAATCTAGCATTATTGATATGTTTTGTAATGATTATGGTTATATTTACAGGTTGTGCTTCAAATGCTTCAGGAGCGAACGCAGGACAAGCTTCAACAGAAGCTAATGTTATCAAAATAGGTGCGGTATTTCCCATGACGGGTGACGTTGCAACCTTTGGTGAATCCAGTAAGAATGCTGTTTCTATTGCAGTTAAGGAAGTAAATGCAAAGGGCGGCATACTGGGTAAGAAAGTAGAAGTTATATATGAAGACGATCAGAATACACCGGCTAATGCTGCAAATGCGATTCAGAAGCTTATCAGCAATGATAAGGTTGTCGCAGTTATAGGCTCCGTTTCCAGCAAAACAAGTATTGCGATGGGCCCAATAGCTACCCAGAACAAGATACCTATGATTACGTCAACATCAACCAACCCGAAGGTTACGACCGATGGCGGCGAATATGTCTTCAGAGCATGCTTCATCGATCCCTTCCAGGGGACAGTTTTAGCAAAGTTCTCTGCTGACACCTTAAAAGCTAAGACTGCAGCTGTTCTTTACGATGTCGGCAACGACTATTCCAAGGGTCTTGGCGACTACTTCAAGGCTGGCTTTGAAGAGCTTGGCGGCCAGGTTGTTGCAGTTGAAAGCTACAATGCAGGCGATCAGGACTTCAATGCCCAGTTGACAAAAATAAAACCCTTGAATCCTGAAGTCATCCTTTTAGCTGATTATTATAATACAGTCGGACTGATTGCAAAACAGGCCAGAGCTTTGGGAATCACCGCAACCTTTGTGGGTGGAGACGGTTGGGATTCAGCAGACCTCTATAAGGTTGGCGGTGATGCTATTGACGGCGGATATTTTTCTAACCACTACTCACCTGATGATACTGCCCCAAGTGTTGTTGAGTTCAGAAAGAAATATGAAGAAAAGTATGGTAAAACTCCAGACGCCCTTGCGGCATTGGGATATGATGCAGCAAAGATACTCTTTACAGCAATTGAAAAAGCAGGCAGCACTGATGGTGAAAAGATAAAAGACGCAATGAAAGCAACCGATCTGGAGGTTGTATCCGGTAAGATTACCTTCGACCAGGACAGAAACCCGGTTAAGAGTGCTGTTATGATAAAAGTTGTAAAAGACAAGTACGAGTTTGTTACAAAGGTTACTCCATAATTATGAATAAATACTTACCAATGCAATAAAAGCAATACTTTGCTTTGGTGAGGGAAGTCTTTCTCTCACCAAAGCATGCTTCATTACTAAGATAAGATAGCATACTCTGCTATTTTTATATAATTACGTATTTGGGGAGATTGGAGGTAAATATATGTCGCTAATTCAACAATTAATCAACGGACTTGCCCAAGGCAGTGTTTATGCACTTATCGCCATAGGCTACACAATGGTATATGGTATCATAAAGCTTATAAATTTTGCTCATGCAGATATCTATATGATTGGTGCGTTTATCGGGTATTTTGCAGTAACAGTTTTTCATGTGCCTTTTTTGCCGGCATTGCTTTTAGCAATGATTGGCTGTGCAGTTCTTGGAATGTTAATAGAAAAGATTGCATATAAACCGTTAAGAAAATCACCGAGAATAGTCCTTCTGATAACGGCAATGGCCATGTCCCTCATTCTGGAGCATGGTATGGCTACAGTCGTTGTAGGGCCGAATCCCAGACCTTTTCCGGAATTATTCAAGATAAGCATCATACACCTTGGTCCGGTACAGATTAACAATGTGCAGATCATTAACCTATCCGTAGCCATAATACTGGTCATGCTTCTGCAATATATCGTTTACAAGACAAAGACAGGAAAGGCCATGAGAGCAACTTCCTATGACATGGAAGCAGCCCAGCTCATGGGCATTAATATAAACAACGTAGTTTCCATAACCTTTGCAATCGGTTCAGGTGTCCTGGTTGGTATGATGTACCCGCGCATCGACCCCTACATGGGAATGATGCCTGGCCTTAAGGCATTTATTGCAGCGGTTCTTGGAGGTATTGGCGTTTTGCCTGGAGCTATGTTCGGAGGAATATTGATCGGTTTAAGTGAAACCTTAACGAAGGCATATTTATCAACAAAGCTGTCTGACGCCATCGTCTTCTCACTCTTGATTATCATTTTGATATTCAGGCCTGCGGGGCTCTTAG
>CAZUGK010000192.1:0-6516 GCA_964619815.1 uncultured Clostridiaceae bacterium
GATCAGCATGCCGCCCATGAAAGAATAATGTTTGAATATATCAAGGAAAAGTACAATACAAAAAGCATTTCCATGCAGGAGCTTTTAATGCCTATTATTATAGAGCTCAGCCCGGCAGAAAAGCTGTTGTATTCTGAAAACAGCCTGATATTCCAGAACCTGGGCTTTGAAATTGAATGGTTCGGAGAAAGTACCCTGGCAATAAGGGCAATACCGATTATAATGGGTGAACCCTGTACCGGTGAATTTTTCAGCGATATACTGGATTCCCTGAAGGAACCGGGAGGAAATGCTGCATCACCTTTGGAGAAGATAATTAAAAGTATGGCTTGTAAAAATGCAATAAAGGCAGGAGACAGTATTACTCCGGAGGAAACAAAAGAGCTTATCGAAAGGCTTATGAAAACAAACCAGCCCTATACCTGCCCTCATGGCAGACCTACTATAATAACCATGAGCAAGTATGAACTGGAAAAGAAGTTTAAGAGGATAATTTAGATTTTGCAGAGGTGTGGTGGATTTGACAACTATGACAACAGAGCTGCCTAAAATATGCATACTTGCAGGCCCGACAGCAGTGGGGAAAACCGACATATCCCTGGCACTTGCCAGGAATTTGTGCGGAGAGATAATATCGGCAGACTCTGCACAGGTATATAAATATATGGACGTAGGTACTGCAAAGCTCAAGGAAGATGAAATGCAGGGCATAAAGCACTACATGATAGATGAAGTCACTCCGGATGAAGATTTCAGCGTAGCACAGTTCAGGGACAGAGCGGAAGCATATATAAGGGATATAAATGAAAGGGGCAAGCTTCCTATAATAACCGGAGGAACAGGGCTTTATATAAATTCACTGCTTAACAATCTTGATTTTACCGAATCCATATCTGATGAAGCTTTCAGAAATGAAATGCAGGAAGCAGCTATAAGAAACGGACCGGCTTATGTACATGCCATGCTGGAAAATATAGACCCTGTAAGCTATCATAAGCTGCACCCCAATGACCTTAGGAGAGTTATAAGAGCTTTAGAGGTTTATAAATCAACAGGCAAGCCGATATCATACTTTCAGGAGGAATCCAGGAAACAGCCGTCCAGATATGAATTTGCGTACATAGCATTAACAATGGACAGGCAAAAGCTTTATGGCAGAATAGAAGAGCGCGTGGATAAAATGATTGGCGACGGACTTGTAGAGGAGGTTGAGAGGCTTCTTGAAATGGGTTACGGAAGAGGGCTGAATTCCATGCAGGCATTGGGCTACAAGGAAATCGCAGCTTATCTTCAGGGAGACATTACAATGGAGGAGGCAGTGAGAATTTTAAAAAGGGACACCAGGCATTATGCCAAAAGGCAGCTGACATGGTTCAGAAGGGATGGGAGAATATTCTGGATTGATATTGACAGTTACTATAACAGGAAAAATTTATTGGAAAATATAATTAGATATATTGCAGGAAAAATTGCTTTAGTATAGAATAAATAACTAACATTTATATAATAATATAAATATATATAAATTTGGCAATTGCTTATTTTATTTTGGAGGGGAATTGGATGAACAAAGTAAATATAAATCTGCAGGATGTATTTCTGAATCAGGTAAGGAAAGAACATATCACCATTACAATATATCTGGTGAACGGCTTTCAGCTGAAAGGTAATGTAAGAGGCTTTGACAACTACACAATAGTACTGGATAATGACGGTAAACAGCAGCTTGTATATAAACATGCAGTATCAACAATAATACCTATGAAGCCTATAAATTTTGCTTTCAGTGATAACAGACCGCAGGAAAATGTGATTAAGTAATTACATAATTATAGAAGCAAGCCCTTGTAGAAATGCAAGGGCTTGCTTTATTGCGGACGCATTACGGGCTCTAATTGCCTTGCTATGCAAAATATGATAAAATATATTGTCTATATATTTTGTACCACACTTTTTACTTACTACATATTTTGAATAAATATACATACATACAATATAAAAATGAGGTGCCATAATGCATTATAAAACAACAGATTACCTGATTAACAAGCTGTCAATCAGCAAAAAGATAATTGATATTTGCGTATCCACTGAGGATGAAGTTAAGGAACAATTCCAGAAAATTGATGAGATAAGGGAATTCAACCAGTACAAAGTCCTTAGTGCTATGCAGAAGAACAGAATAAGCGACATGCATTTCAATTATTCAACAGGCTATGGATATGGCGATGCGGGAAGAGAAGCAATAGACAAGGTTTATGCTGATGTCTTTGGGTGCGAAGATGCTCTTGTCAGGCCGCAAATTGCCTCAGGCACTCATGCACTGTCCCTTTGCCTCTTTGGGGTTTTGAGACCGGGCGATGAGCTTCTGTCTGTTACAGGAAAGCCTTATGATACGCTTGAAAACATCATTGGAATTGAGAATTGCCCGACCGGCTGCCTGAGAGACCTGGGGGTGAAATACAGCCAGATAGACCTGACCGAAGCCGGTAAAATCAACTACTCTGAAATTACAAAAAAAATAAATGAAAAAACAAAAATGGTGCTTATACAAAGGTCACTGGGCTATTCCTGGAGGCCCTCCCTGACTCTTGAAGATATTGAGTACACCATAAAATTCATAAAAATAATAAACCCGAATATTGTTTGCATGGTAGACAACTGCTACGGCGAGTTTCTTGATTTCAAGGAACCGACTGAGGCAGGCGCGGATATAATTGCAGGCTCATTGATTAAAAATCCCGGAGGAAGTATTGCTCCAACAGGAGGATATGTATGCGGAAGAGCTAATTTTGTTGAGATGGCAGCTAACAGACTGATTGCTCCGGGCATCGGAAAAGAATGCGGTGCCACCCTGGGGATGAACAGGCTTTTCTTCCAGGGCTTATTCCTTGCTCCTCATATTGTATCTGAGGCAGTCAAGGGAGCTGTATTCTGTTCCAGGCTTTTCAGCAAGCTTGGCTTTGAAGTAAATCCGGAATACAATTCCCGGAGAAGTGATATAATACAAGCTATAAAATTCGGAAACAGAGATGCCCTTATTGCTTTTTGCCAGGGTATTCAGAAGGGTTCGCCGGTTGATTCCTTTGTAAATCCAGAGCCTTGGGATATGCCGGGCTATAATGACCAGGTTATAATGGCAGCGGGCGGTTTTGTACAGGGAGCATCCATTGAGCTGAGTGCCGATGCACCTTTGAGACCTCCGTATATTGCATATTTGCAGGGCGGCGTAACCTTCGACCACGTAAAAATAGGATTGATTTACGCTCTGCAGAACCTTGCAAGCAAAGGGTGCGTTAACCTGTAGAAATTGCTTAAGCAGTATTAATAAAGTCATTAGAAAGTATTATTAATGTTGCTTTTCTATTTAGTTTACATTGAGCATTCATAGTGGTATAATTTTAAATTATTATAATTGAGAAAATAAAAGTAATCGAGGTGATTGAAATGACTAACCTTTGTGATCTAATTAAAAATGACCTTTTATATGTAATTAATCCCAGGGACTATCAAAAAGAAGAGCTTATTAAACTACTAAAGCAGCATCCGGAAATCCGTTTTGTTTCCCTGGCAGGTGCAGACCTTACAGGAAACAGTACAGATGAGAGGATTCCCATAAAAGCTTTCTTTGAAGATATTGAAGAATTTCTTAACGGTTCAGTCCAGACTGACGGCTCCAGCGTTGTTCTTCCAGGTATAGCCACCTTGAACGACGGAAAGCTGGATTTGGTCGCAGATACCAATAGCTTATGGTTTGTTGACTACAACTATGAGAATATTGATTATGAAACAGGCAGACCTATAGGCAGTCTGAGAATACCGTCATTTCTGATGCACAATGGCAAGTATGTAGATTCCCGTTCTGTTTTAATCCGTGCAGTTGACCGTTTTAAGGCTTCGGTTATTGAACTTATGGAAAAACATCCCTCCATATGCAGCGAATACGGAATTACCTGCGATGATATTGAAGAAATAATTCTAACTTCAGCTACTGAGCTTGAATTCTGGGTGATGACACCTAATGATAAAGCAGATGTAGAGGCACTTTCAGCTTCCCAGGAGCTTCAGGAATCATACTGGAAGAGGACCAAGGGCGTTGTAAGAACCTCTTTGGAGCAGTCGCTGCTTTTAATGGATAAATACAACCTGAACCCGGAGATGGGCCATAAGGAGGTTGGCGGAATTAAAGCCAAGCTTGATGAGACAGGCAACCTTACACATATAATGGAGCAGTTGGAGATAGACTGGAGATTCGATACTGCACTGCAGGCAGCAGATAATGAAAAATGGGTAAGGTATATTGTAAAAGAAGTATTCCGGAAAAACGGACTTGACGTTACTTTCCATGCAAAGCCAATTGAAGGTGTTGCAGGCAACGGAGAGCATACTCATGTGGGAGTGGCAGCTAAGCTCAAAAACGGAAAACTTATAAACCTCTTTACACCAAAGGCTATGAACAAAGATTTCTTAAGCGTACTAGGCTATGGAGCCCTCATGGGACTGCTGAAGAATTATGAAGTTATAAATCCATTCATATCCTTTACTAATGATTCGTTGAACAGACTCAAGCCCGGTTTTGAAGCACCTGTCTGCATAGTGTGCTCCTTGGGCCATGATGTGGAAACTCCATCCCGAAACAGAACAATACTTGCAGGCCTGGTCAGGGATATGAAAAATCCGCTTGCAACACGATTTGAGGTAAGATCCCCAAATCCTCTTACAAATACTTATCTGGCACTTGCTGCGATTTATCAGGCAATGCTTGATGGAATGAATGCTGTATGCGAGTCCGGCAAGAGTAATACGGAACTGGAGAAAGAAATATCTAAGCTTCCGGAAGCAGAAGGCTTTTATCTTGAAAAGGGTAGGGCATACAGAAGCGAGGAGGATGTTTTCGAGCATTATACTCCGGAGGAAAGAAACCGCATATTCGGAGTTCACCCGGCAACTGTATATGAGAATATTTCAAACTTCGAAAAACATACTGATAAACTTAAGGTATTGCTAGAAGGCGATGTTCTGGATGAAAGACTGATTAAAAGCTTCGGTACAGCTGTCACAAACAGGTGGGTAACTGAAATAATTAACAGGATTTTACCTGAGAATATGGAAACGGTGAGAAAGTGCAAATCGGTTCACAACATTCAAAATGCCCATGATCTGGACATTTACTACTGGGCACAGGTTGACCAGCTCAGGCATTATCTTATGAAGGATACGTACAATACGAAATCTCTCTTTACAAGGGTAAGAGAAGCTGCAAAGGATAAAGATTACCAACTGCTGTCACAGCTTCAGCAGGAAATGGCTGCGAAAATGAGCGAACTTAAAGAGAAATACAGCGATTACAAGAAAAACTTGATTGATATATAGGCATAACGGTCTAAAGCCACCCATTAACGGGTGGCTTTATTGTTGTAAAAAGATCCAAATAGAAATACAATAATAATGTACTATTTAAGTACAAAAGTATAGTTGTCCAATGTTTGAGGAGTGATGTTATATATGGCTGGACAAAGCGAAAAGAAGCTGAAACGGTTATTGGAAAAGTCAGAAGAGTTATTCTGGAAATACGGCTACAGTGCTGTTACTATAGACCAGATCGCCCATGAGGCCGGCATCAGCAAGATGACAATATACAAGCATTTTCATTCAAAGGAAGACTTGTTTATTGAGGTGTTTACGAGAAATCTGGAATATTACATGGACAAGATAAAGCAAACTTTGGCCGAGAAATATCATACTGTAGAAAAAATAGAGTTTATTTATAATTATTCCATGGGACTGGCAAAAGAATACCCTGATATATTATTGCGGGATATTATCGAGAAAAAGAGCATATTTGAAAGGGTTACCGCAATAAAACTGGAAAAGGGCTTACCAATATGGCAGTATATATTGGAGGATGGTATTAATAAAGGGGAAATCCGCAAGCTGGATTTAAACTTTATATCACAGCTTCTTATGAATTTGCCCCTCGTGTTTAAAAACATGGATTTTTTAAGTGAAAAAAGTGAAATGATCAAGTTCTATGAAAATTACATGGATTTTATAAAATATGGTTTACTGGGCGGAATGGAGAATCAACGTTGCCTTGACGGGAAGGAGGGGAAAGATGATGCAGAAAGACATACTCATGAAGGTTGAGAATATCAGTAAGGATTATAAAATGGGTGAGGTAAGTGTTAATGCCCTCCAGGATGCCGGCTTCGATATATATGAAGGGGAGTTCATTGTTATACTTGGACCCAGCGGATCCGGAAAAAGCACTCTGCTGAACATTCTCGGGGGCATGGATTTGCCGTCCTCCGGAAGGGTGATTGTAAAAGGCGAAGAAATCAACAAATACAATGACAAGAAGCTGACTGCATACAGGCGTGATAAGGTAGGTTTTGTGTTTCAATTTTACAACCTTATGGCAAACCTTACTGCAAAGGAAAATGTGGAGCTTGCTGTAGAGATATGCAAAGAGGCGCTTGATATTGACACGGTCATGGAAGAAGTGGGGCTTGGGGA
>CAZUGK010000193.1:0-2459 GCA_964619815.1 uncultured Clostridiaceae bacterium
CATCAGTCGGTAATGCTTTACAACCAGACTCTGCTAAAGCCGTGGAACCGAATTCCAGGTTTCCTTATGGGCTTTCGACAAATAAAGGAGTAGAAGCATATTCATTTTCATACCCTAGAGCATTACTACGTGAGGTTATTTCTTTAATTTTAGCCTTCATCTTTTATATATTTTTAGTATGTACTCTGGTTCTTATTCCCATTGTATCCCGATACCCAAATGCTCCGTCAAAAGCCGAAAAAGGGAACAATAACCTGCCCTATGAAGCGGGCAGGTTATTGCACAGCTTTGGGCAGCCAGGCTATCATAGCGTAATTCATTTTCTTGTGACTATTTTGTTTCTCTTATACCGTCCGAACCCACCTCATAACCGTCCACCTTGGTGTCTTTGGCAAGGGAGCCGTCAGTGTAAAAGTAGTACCATTTGCTGTCAATATGGAGCCACTTACCGGAGACCATGTTGCCGTAGGTGTCAAAGTAATAAGTCTTTTTCGCATCATCACTGCCTATGTTCCGCCAGCCGACAAGCATCTTGTTGAATACCTCCATATACTTCTTATATACAAAGATCTTTTTCTGGCTATGTCAATATTGCTCAATATTCCTTCTTCACACATCCTGTCCAATAGTCGTGAACTTTATAGCAATCTTTACACTTCGGTTTGTGCAGACTCTTTACGTCTTTGCTTTTGTAATGACTTACTTTCCCGTTTTCCCTGTATTTCCCTTATCCAGACACTAACAGGAGCTTTCCACTGTTCGCTCTTATTTGGGATATTCTTTATTAAGCTTTTCGGATTTAATCCAAGTTCTTTAGCTATTTTGACATCCTCATCGTTTAATCTGCACTTCTTTTTTGCTTCCTGCCAAAGTACATCACTGTATGCCATATTTGCACCTCAATTCTATTTTATTCATAAATTTCAAGTACAATTTTCTTATACCTTTACATGCCTCATCCCAGGAAACAACTCTGCTGTTTGACGCCCCTTTCATCAACCGTCCATAAACTTTCGATTATTCAAAATTAGCTCATCTAAAGTAACTGGTCTATTGTCGTTAATTTCTAGACCGCATCTGTACTGCGCAATTATGCCATAACATGGATAAAGTCGTCAAGCACGGATTTCACCTGCTTCAAATCTACGCAAATGGAGGTGTGCAACTTGTGTGCCAGCAGATCGACTGGTTTAAGCGTGTCAATATAAACGCTGTCGTCGTATCGTTCAACGAAATATTTCTGCTGCAACGATTTCACCTTCGCTGGTGATGGCACGAGGTTGAGATAAAAAAACGGGCTTTCATACTGCTGTCCTGATTCTCTTGTTCCGTCTTTTTCCTCATCCCCCGTGATTTGTTGGAATAATAGTATGTGCTCGATGGAATTCACCAGTGCAATCCAACTGGCTACAATAATGGTCTAAGGAAAAATAATATTATAAAGTATTGATGATCATATACCGATCTTTTCAATCAGGCTTTGATACGCCTTCATCTTTGATAAATGGTACCAGGAAGCTTTTTGCAGGTTGCCACCAGTTCCGGTTTTACAAACCGGTCGAACATATCCGGGCTTATTATGTAGGCAAAATCGGCTTGCAAAATATAGAAAGGCTGGTCGTTGTATATTCCGCTCCAGTTGGTATATCCGGGATTTACCGGCATCAGGATGCTGTTTATTTCAGTAAAAAACCGGTGCCATAATGCATGCAATTCCCAGACAAGTCTTTCCACCTCCTCTGGATGATCATACAAGTCAAACAACAAGTTTTCGGCCGGCCTGAACGTGGACAAAACATCAATAGGGCCTCCGATATCAGGTATTCCAAGCATGATGTGGCCTTACCAGTGTGACATGGCAACGGTGCAAATTTCCTTGATGCGGTTCAGCCAGATATTGTTTGCGTCATATTCAAAGTGAATAATGCATCCAGTACAAAAAGGTGCCGCAGACAACGATACATTATCTTACGGAGGATGAAACAAGACTCCTGCTTACACAGCCGGATACTTCCACGTTCAAAGGAATCAGGGATGCGGCAATGTTAAGCCTTCTTTATGACTCCGTAGCTTGTGTTCATGAATTCACTCTAAGGCAGACAGTCTTCAGGTCATCCGCTTTTTGTAAGCAATACGGGAAACAGGTTTACCAATCCGGGTGTCACACATGAACTGAATAAATACTTCCTGCAGTGTACTCCATTACCTCGGATACACTCTGTTTGGTTTTATTCGCCCCATCACAGATAGGGGGATAATATACTGTTTCACTTATAAAAATTCAATTTCTTTTTCTTCTTTTGATGTCGTTGTTTTCTCTGAAATGCTGTGCCGGAGAATGAAGTTCAAGACAGGTGATGGATCTTCAAGACCATGGGGATGATGATCGCAGCCGGGTTTTAGATAAACTTCAATTTCCACCCCAGCCTCCTTATAGGCCTTTTGCAAATATTCTCCGT
>CAZUGK010000193.1:2469-6428 GCA_964619815.1 uncultured Clostridiaceae bacterium
GCTGTCACCGGCAACCATAACCACCGGAATACGGGCGGCAACGAGCTGCGGCAGTTTATCAAGCGGCATTTCGCGATACCCAAGCAACTCCGAAATCGTTTTCATTCCAAACGCATTCAATATCTCAGAAAAATCCTGTCCCAACGGATTGCCGACACCAAAGCCACATGGACAACTCATGTAATTGATTACCGGAGCATCAAGATACAAGCTGGAAACAAGTTCGGGATATCTCGCCGCAAATTTAACGGCGATAAGCCCGCCGCAACTCATGCCGATGGGAACACATCGGGGACACAGATGATACTGGGACTGGACGAATCGGATAAACCGAGCCTTTCGGTCAAGGTCGTTATCGGTTCCCCAGCGGTTGTCATTCTGAATATAGCACAGATGGAATCCCTTCTCCAACAATTCAATCTCCGCGGCGTGTGAGAAAGCATCCCAATACTCTGTTTTGACTGCAAGACATCCGCTGGCAACAGTCACTGCAGGTACAACGACAACGGCGTTGTGACCTTCAAACGAAAATTTCTGACATACAAATCCATTCCAAAGCTCTGGCATTTTGCGATACCTCTTTCTGTCGGTCGTTTTCCCAAGGCTGAAAGCGAAAGAAAACCGTTAATTCAAATCTTTTTTTGCAGTAATACGTTCGGTCACTGTAGATGAAACCGTAAATCCATACCGTGCTGAGCAAAATTTTGAACTGCTCTTTTGAGAACAAACACCATTAAAGAAAAGCGGTATTTGTAATGTCTTCAAAAGGGATGGCCAAACCTTCCATTGTAGTTGACATCTCAATTCAAATTGTTGTATTGTTCAAACCATCAAAAGCTCGAAGCCATTCGCTGGCAATCAAGGCATGTCCGGCAGCTGTCGGATGTACTCCATCGCTCAACCATTCTTCAGTGCCAATTCCATTTGTACATACATCATCAAATATCTTCTGTAACGGAATGAATGTCGCACCATGTGTCTCGGCAACATGTCTTGTCGCAGCGGCACGTTCAAACACTTCTGTAGAAAAATAGTCCCAGTGCTCAACCGTGGCGATTCCTTTTAGTACAAACGGCTCCAAAATAATCAGTTTTGTGTAAGGTAGTTTTTCAATTGTTTCATCAAGCAAAGTGTTGTAAATTCTTTTATATTTTGGAGTTTCAACTCCATTCCGTGAATCCAATTCATGCCAAACATCATTTACACCAATGAGAATACTTAGCACATCAGGACGCAGGTTCAAGCAGTCGCATTTCCACCGCGCATATAAATCAGGCACACGATTGCCGCTGACGCCCCGATTCAGTACGGTATATTTTCCGGGCTCGCGCAATCCAAGTGTTCCGGCAAGCATTTGCGGATAGCCGTTGCCGCGTGAATCATCATACTCCCTGCTGCGTCCCGCGTCTGTGATTGAATCGCCCTGAAATAAAATTTTGATTCGCTTCTTCAATTCCATAATAATTTATCCTCCTTAAATCATTGCTTTCGTATATTTAGTGTCAAAGTTCCATCCGAAAATTTGACATCTCTGCACGTTAGCTAAAAGAGCAATCTTGTTATTCTGCATGGCTAAACGGTACATAATACAAATTGATGCTTTGTATCGTGTGCGGACTGTTTTCCTCTTCAATTACGATGTCTATTTTTTTTGTTCGGATAGTCGGAAAACTGCAAATATGCTTATGGCCGATCGTTTTTCCTGAGTAAACCAGCACTCTTTCCCCATAAGAATAGGGGTAAACATAAATGCTGAATGCTTCGATATGCCCGCCGCTTTTCATATCTTCTTCCATTATGGCATGGTTTACCAGAGTATGGTCGGCCAACGTAATGGTGTATGTATTTTCTGTTCTCGCTGTCTCATTGTTTCCTGCCAGACTGTTTTGAAACATTTTTTTCACCTGATTGCCAAATTCAATCAGTCTGGATACATCCGGTTCAGGAAGTAGTCCTCTTCTGTCCGGGCCAATATTTAATAACAAATTCGCGCCTTTGCCTACGGAATAATAATAAAGCCCTAACAATTCATCAACACTTTTTACAGTATTGATATCATCATCGCTATAGAACCAATTTTCAAGTCTCATCCTGCAATCACATTCGGTCGGTAAAAACCTTTCCTCAAGGTAATCGGTTCCATCTGTTTTTGCTGAAAAATCATAATTATTTTTATTTACAACATTATTATTAGGAAGAACCACCATTCCCGATTCATTTCCTGCCCAACGGGTATCTGGATCCCACATATTAAAGATCAAAATTTCCGGTTGCAGTCTCCGGATCTCACGTATGATACGCACTGTATCATATTTATAATTTTGGCTTCCGTTACCGTCAAACCACAAATAATCAATTTTCCCGTAATTGCTTAGCAATTCTGTTATCTGATTGACAAAATAGTCGTCATATTGTATCGATTCCATTTGTTCGGAACAAAACTGTGCCGGCGAATAATATAATCCTACTTTGATATCATAGTTACGGCATGCTTCTATAAAATCCTTTACGACATCGCCATTTCCGCCTTTCCAGGGTGTGTTTTTTACCGAATACTCCGTATATGCCGATGGCCAGTTTGCAAAACCATCATGGTGTTTACATACCAAAATAGCATAGCGTGCTCCTGCCGCTTTTGCTGTTTGAATCCACTGCTCGCAATTAAGCTCTTCCGGCATAAATTGATCCAAGGGCATTTCTTGCATATCCCAATCTGTATGCCCTTCATAAAATGTACGGATTCCAAAATGGAAAAAGACTCCAAACTCCCAATTTAAAAAATCCAACTGTTCTTTTTTAATCGTTTGCATCAATGACAGCACCTTTCTTTTTCATCATATGATACTACTCAATCCGTTCTGCTTTTCCGTTTTTCCACTGAAAGCTTACAGTTTCACCGTTTCTGGCAATAAAGCCTTTCACGGTACCGCTTTCCCATTCCTTTGGAAGTGCCGGTATTAATTCGACCGTGTCGGTATGGCTTTGCATCAACGCTTCGCAGATTGCCGAACAAATTCCAAAGTTGCCGTCGATTTGAAACGGGGGATGAGCATCCATCAAATTCGAATAGATCGATTTTTGAAACATCCTCCTGATATGGTGCATGACTCCTTCCCCATCCTTTAATCGCGCATAAACATTGGCAATCCAAGCATTCGACCAGCCGGTGCCGCCTCCGCCATTTTCCAGCCGTACCTTCAGCGTTTTTCTGACATTGTCTTCATAATTTTTGCCAGTCCAAATATCCGATGGAAAAAAGCCGTACAGATGCGATATGTGCCTGTGCCAGGGTTCAGTTTCAGTAAACTCTGTTCCCCATTCCAAAATTCTTCCGTCTTCTCCAATTTTGATTGGCTCCAATTTGTAGAGGATCTCTTTTAAATGTGCGACATCACGATGCAGCAGTTCCCCCGCTTTAATCGTTTTATCGAACAAATCATAGATAATCGACAAATCCATTGCACTTCCTTCACAGACCGCACATTCTTCTCCGTCAACTATAAACTGGTTCTCAGGCGAAGTGGAGGGACAAGTGGTATAATACCCATCCTCATTTTCATACATCCAATCCTCCAGAAAATCAGCGGCTTCTATCATAACAGGGTAGTATTCCTCCAGAAATCCAATATCTCTCGTGTGGAGATAATGCTCCCAAATGTGCCGAACGCACCAGAAGCCGCCCATCTGCCAATATCCCCATAGTACTCCTTTGGTCGCTTCATAGTTAAAGTGCCAGATATCACTGTTGTGCCACGACGACCATCCGCGCAGTCCGAAATTGTTCCCTTTTTCACGGAGTTCCCGCAGCATGTTCAAAAGCGGCATATGACATTCCGGCAAACTGTAGGTCTCAACAGGCCAATAGTTCATCTCCGTGTTAATATTCATGGTATAATTGGATCGCCATGGCGGAAGCATAGAGTCATTCCATATTCCCTGTAGATTGGCCGGCTGCGTTC
>CAZUGK010000194.1:0-6406 GCA_964619815.1 uncultured Clostridiaceae bacterium
ACAGCATACTTAAGGAGCTGAACAGCCCGGAAAAGAATATAATAACCGTTGAAGATCCGGTTGAATATACAATTCCAGGAATAAACCAGGTGCAGGTCAACGTAAAAGCAGGCATTACCTTCTCCAGCGGCTTGAGGTCAATACTCAGGCAGGATCCTAACATTATAATGGTAGGTGAAATCAGGGATGCGGAGACTGCTGAAATTGCAGTAAGGTCTTCACTGACAGGACATCTCGTGCTTTCAACCCTTCACACCAATGATGCCCCGGGCGCCGTAACAAGGCTTATGGATATGGGAATTGAACCATACCTTTTGTCCTCCTCCCTTGTGGGAGTCATTGCACAGAGACTGGTAAGAAAGGTATGCAGCAGCTGCAAGGAGGAATACCCGGCAAGTGAATGGGAAAAAAGACTGCTTATGTACACGTACGATATGGAGGAGGAGCTGGTGCTCCACAGGGGTAAGGGCTGCCAGTACTGCGGCGGAAGCGGCTACAAGGGCAGAACGGCTATTTTTGAAATTATGCCCATTGGTAGAAGGCAGAGGGCATTGATTGACAGTAGGGCTTCAACGGATGAGCTTCGGGACTTCTCCGTCAAGGAGGAAGGTATGAAGACATTGAGGCAAAGTGCCGTGCAGCTTGTTTTGGATGGTGTAACCAGCATAGAAGAAATGCTCAGGGTATCCTATGAACAACTATAAGGAGTGCGGAAAAAATGGCATTAAAGGAGTTATTGACTACGGCAATTGATAAAGGAGCTTCCGACCTTCATGTAACCGTAGGGGTGCCGCCTATGTTAAGGATAAACGGTTCCCTGCTGCCGTACGGGGACTTGAAGCTGTTTCCTCAGGATATACTGAAGCTGGTGGAAGAGGTGCTTACTGAACGGCAATTGAAGCTGCTTGACTCAAATGGCGATATTGATGTTTCCTATTCGGTCGAAGGACTTGGAAGGTTTCGTTTCAACATATACAAGCAAAGAGGGACCTATGCTTTTGCAGCACGTTCAATACCCTTTACGGTTCCGGGACTGAATGAGCTGGGGCTTCCTCCGGTATTAAATGATCTGACAAAGCTTTCTAAAGGGCTCGTATTGGTCACAGGGCCTACGGGAAGCGGTAAATCAACGACTCTTGCGGCAATGCTTGATAATATCAATAATGAGCGGAATGCACATATAATTACTCTGGAGGATCCTATAGAATTCCTGCATAGGCACAAAAAGAGCCTGATAAACCAAAGAGAGGTAGGCTGCGACGCAAAGAGCTTTGCAGGGGCTCTGAGAGCATCTATGAGGCAGGACCCAGACATCATACTGGTAGGGGAAATGCGTGATCTCGATACGATTTCAACTGTACTGACTGCTGCAGAGACGGGGCATCTGGTGTTGTCCTCACTGCATACTCTGGGTGCTGCAAAAACCATCGACAGGATAATTGATGTATTCCCGCCTCATCAGCAGCCCCAGATAAGGCTGCAGCTTTCTACGGTCCTGCAGGCTGTGGTATCGCAGCAGCTTATTCCGAGAGCTGATGGAAAGGGAAGGATTGCAGCGGCAGAAGTAATGGTAGCCACAGCAGCTGTCAGGAACCTTATCAGGGAGGGCAAAAGTCACCAGCTTGCTTCCTCAATACAGACAGGAAGCAAATACGGCATGCAGTCAATGGATGTTTCAATAAACAGCCTCTACAGAAGGAATTTAATAAAAGAATCAGATGCACTGAGCTATGCTCTGGATGCTGAAATGGTGCTTAGACTTGGATAATTTGGAGAGTGAGCAAATGGCTTTTTATAAATATAAATCAGTAGACAGAAGAGGGAAATATGTGAAAGGAAGCCTTGAAGCTGTGGATGAGGCTTCTGCGCTTTACCTTGTAAAGCAGAAAGGCCTGACACCTCTTGAAATAACTATTGACAAGGATATTACCCACCTTCTGAAGGAAGTTAATTATAACAGAGTCCCTATAAAGGAAATTGCAATGCTTGCCAGGCAGTTTGCGACAATACTTGCAGCCGGGGTTACAGTTATTTCGGCAATGGATATGCTGAAAAAACAAGCATCCAACAAGCTTTTGAGAAAGGCTCTGGAAACGGCCTATGAAGATTTGCAGAAAGGCAGAAGTCTTGCTCAAAGCCTCAGGAACAGGGAAGGCGAAAATGTATTTCCGCAGCTTTTGGTTAATATGATCGAAGCCGGAGAAATCTCCGGTACTCTTGAGGAAACAATGCTGAGAATGGCAGACCATTATGAGAAGGAAAGCCGCATAAACCAGAAAATAAAGGCTGCTATGACTTATCCCGCAATTTTGCTGTGCATCTCAGCCCTTATGGTTGTTTTTATGGTATATTTCATACTGCCCAGCTTTATGACGCTTATTGATACCACCTCCGTTGAAATTCCGGCTTTGACAGAGGCAGTAATCAATATGACGGAATTCATGCGCATAAAATGGTATATTATCATAGCTGCTCTTGTAACAGCTGCAGCTTTATTAAAATACTTGACAGGCAGGGGAAGGGTTAGGATAATGTATCACAGACTGCTGCTGAAGCTGCCGATATTAGGAAAGGTAATAAGAAAGATAACTGCATCCAGGTTTGCAAGAACACTGGGAATGCTTCAGAAAAGCGGAATACCCCTTATATCTTCTTTGGAGTCCGTAAAGAATGTAGTAGGGAATGGGGTCGCCGAAGAAGCAATAGAAAGGGCAATTAAAGCAGTCAAGAACGGTCAGGGGCTTGCTGCGCCACTTGAAGCCTCAGGGGTGTTTGAGGTGGTATTGGTAAAGATGGTGCAGGTAGGTGAAGAGACGGGCTCTCTTGATGAAATGCTGCTAAAAACAGCTGATTATTTTGACGCTGAAGTGGAGACCGGCCTTAATCAGCTGATGCAGGTTATCGAGCCTGCAATGCTGATAATTATGGGTGCCGTAGTAGGGACTATTGTAATTGCAATGCTGCTGCCAATGTATGGGATGCTTAATAATTTGGGTATATAATTATGGATATGGATGTTATTATTGTTTATTTATATATTTTTTTTGTCGGCTGCTGCATGGGAAGCTTCTACAATGTATGCATATACCGGCTCCCAAGGGGAGAATCCCTTGTAAGGCCGCGCTCACATTGTACAAGCTGCGGCAGGACTTTAGGAGTGCTTGATTTAATCCCAGTAGTGAGCTACTTGATGTTGAAAGGGCGCTGCAGGTACTGTAAAGCTCCGGTTGCCCCGAGATATTTAATGGTTGAACTTATATGCGGATTGGCTTTTTTGATTATTTTCCACCGTTATTATATATCTTATACTTCATTGGTTATAGCCATAATATTCAGCATAGGCCTTATCGGAGGAATCATTGCCTTTGATAAGCGGGCGGAAGACAGGAGGAATGACAATGTTTAATAAATTATACGTTGAGCTGGATACGGATTTTATAAAGTATATATATGGGAAAGCTGCAGGCAGCAAAGCCATTATAAAGAAATCAGGCAGCAGGACTATGCCGGATGGTACCTTCGTAAACGGAAGGGTAGAAAATAAGGAGGCATTTGCAAGTATTCTGTCTGAAATTAAAAAAGAGCTGAAAATCCGAAGCTGCAGTGCAAACCTGTCAATAAGGGACGGGAGCATCATAACCCGTCCGCTGGAGCTTCCGCTGACTAATGAAAAGGATATGGAAAAGCATCTTGAGCTGGAGGCGGAACAGTACCTCCCAATTAACAAGGATAATTACCAGGTGAGCTTTAAAATAATGGATAAAAAGCGGGAAACTGAAGAGATAGGAAGCTCTATCATGATAGCCGCCGTACCAACCGAAAGTGTCGGCGGAATATTGGAGTGCTTTGACCGCTGCAGGCTTCACGCAAAAGTATTTGATGTATACCCCAACAACATATTCAGGCTTATTGGCTTGCAGAAGGAAGACAATATTGCCGTCATAGACATGGGCAGAAGGGGGATAAACATTACAATAACAGAAAACAGGAGCTTTTATATGCACTCATACCTGCAGGTAAATATGGAATCGGTACTGGAAAGCTATAGAAGAAGCTGCGGAATAGATGAAGCGGAATTCAACAATAAATTCTATTATAAGGAATTTGATTTTGAAAAAATAAACAATGATACCGCAGCCGCAGATGAGGGCTTGGCGGCAGTCCTCTCCAATGTATTGAGACAAGTCACAAGATACCTGGATTATTATAATTCAAGACATTTTGGAAAAACAGTCGATAAAGTTTATGTAGTAGGGGAGTATGGCATGCTGAAAGGGCTCAAGGAGATGATGGGCTACAGCTTCAGAACAGCCGTCGCCATCGGCATGGAGCCCATAAAGCAAGTCAAGGGCAAAGGCGGCAGCACTTTCGAAGCTGTCCTGATGAGCTATTACAGCCTGCTGGGCATGGTTATGAGAGGTATTAAGCTATGAGAGATATAAATCTTATCCCAAAAGAATATTTTGATAGGCGGAAAAGGCCTGTCAGACTGTTCTTTGGCTTATTTCTGACCATCCTTGTGATTTCAGCTATGATATACTTATATGTTGTACCTCAAAAAAACATACAAGCGCTGGAACAGGAAATAAAAAGTTATGATGAGGCAGTAGTAGAGTATAATATTTTGAAAAACAAGCTTGCGCAGCTGGAAAAGAATGAAGAGACAATTAACAACAGGCTGAAGGTAATTGAGAACATAAGTGCCGGGGAGGTTAAGCCTACCGAAGTACTTGAGATCGTTAAAAAGGCCCTCCCGCAGGATGTTTTGCTTACCAGTCTCAGCTACACTGCGACGGATGTGAGTTTGACATGTGTGGCTGAAACAGCTTCCGGCATTACTGAGTTTTATGTGGAGCTCGGAAAATCCGATAAATTCCATAGCTTTATACTTAGTCCCATTGCAAAGGATGAAAAGGGTTATAATTTTACAATACAATTCTCGATGACTGCAGGGGGTGATAAAGATGAAAAGAATTAGCCTGAGCAAAAGGGAAAAGCTCCTTGTATCTGTGCTTGCCGTAGCTGTCCTGGTTTATCTTTATCTAAACTACCTCCTGTTTCCAAGCTATGAGAGGGTAAGCGAGCTTAGGAGCGAGCTGCAGCAAAAGAAGCATATTGCAGTAAATAAGGAAGCCGCAGTAAAAAAGCTGGCCGCCCTTGACAGCTTGCTTGAGGATGAACAGCTTAAGCTTGCGGCTCTTGAAAAGCAAATACCTTACAATGTAAAGCTGCCTGAATTGATTGTGAGTATTGACGAAAAGATAAAAGAAATGGGAATGGATATAAAATCCATATCCATAGGAGATGTGGACCGGACTAATAAGGAATATGGAATTATTCCCGTGAATGTGACTTTGGAAGGCAAATATGACAGTGTCATGGAATTTATAAAGTACCTTGAGGAGAATGAGAGAAAATATGTGGTGGACAGCTTTGAACTGGCTCCGTTTAAAAGGGCTGAGCCAATGCCTTTCACCATTTCAATGAGAACCTTTGTACTTAAGGACTCTGAAAACTCCATAAAGCAGGAGCCGGTGGACTACCCTTTCTTCAGGCATAATAACGGGAAGAGCTACCCGTTTGTTGAAAATAAGGAAGCGCCTGCTGCTGAGAACATCAGTATTGAGGAAGAAATTGAAGATATGCAAAAGAATTATGAAAAGCTGGACGATATAATAAATGAGTCTGAAGAAATAATGCCTGAGATTGATGGAAGCGGAGAAGGTAGTTGATTTATGTATATTTTAGCTGTAATAATAAGCCTTGTAATGACAGCCCTCTCAATGTGGTTTGTTAAATTAGTCGAGAGAAAAGTCGGAAGCGGTGCTTCGGTTAAGGTTGGTAAAAGCTTTGTCTTGCCTGTATTTGCGTTGTTTCTGGTTTTCAACATGTATTTGATTTATTCAAATGCAGCGTCCGGGCGCTTTGTGCTGTTGAATACACTGCTGCTTACAGCTGTGACTTCATCTTATCAGGACCTGAAGTACAGGGAGATCGAAAATGAAATACACCTTGCAGCATTGGCTGTTGGAGTTATGGGACTTGCCGCAGAGGGTTTTAACCTGTTGGATTCCTTGCTTGGGCTGCTTGCAGGCGGCGGTACGCTGCTTCTTATAGCAGTTATGACAAGGGGCGGTATGGGAGGAGCAGATATAAAGCTCAATGCAGTATATGGAGCCATACTTGGCTTCAGGCTGTCTGTGCTCTCGCTTCTGATAGCTTTTACTGTTGGGGCGTTAGTAAGCCTGCTGCTTTTATTATTCGGAATAAAGGGCAGGAAGGATGCAATTCCTTTTTCACCTTTTCTTTCTGCAGGTGCTCTGATTTCTTTCTCATTCGGAACGAACATTATTAATGCGTATCTAAGTTATCTCAACGTTTAATATAAAGTTAGGGGGACTAAAAA
>CAZUGK010000195.1:0-6326 GCA_964619815.1 uncultured Clostridiaceae bacterium
ATAAAATTTTGCTTTATGAAAAAAATCCCCCGCACATTTGTCTGCATAGGCTTCTATGAGGTGCAAGCACCACCTTTGTCCTTCACAAGCTTTTCTTCAGAAATACATCCTCATAATTTAACTTATTCTGTGTCAAAAAAGAACCTTTTCCATATTATGTACTAGGACAAGTTAGTAACTTTAGATAGAAATGGAGGTGAGATATTTGAAAATCGCATTGATTTGTACTGAAAAGCTTCCTGTTCCTCCTGTTTCAGGCGGTGCAATTCAACAATATATTGAAGGTATTCTGCCTTATTTATCAAGACATCATGATATAACTGTCTTTTGTATAGCGCATCCCGAGTTGCCTGAACAAGAGACAGTAGATGGAGTGAATTATATAAGAGTTCCCGGCAGAGACAAGAAAGAATATGTTAATAATGTAATGGCTCAGTTAAATGATGAGTTTGATATCGTTCACGTATTCAACAGGCCTCTTTGGGTTCCTATATTAAGTAAAAAACTAAAGAATGCCAAATTTAGTCTTAGCATCCATAATGAAATGTTTCTTCCGGAAAAGATACCTTCTGAAACAGCTGTTGAATGCATAGAAACGGTAGAATTTATTACCACAGTGAGTAAGTTTATTGCTGACGGGATTAGAAGCCTATATCCAATTGCGGACAAAAAATTAAATGTAGTTTATTCTGGGGTTGATGTTGATAAGTTTCAGCCCAGTTGGTCTGAAAAAGGAACTAAAAATAAAGATAGATTAAAATCAAAGCTGGGCAAAGATAAAATAGTTCTTTATGTAAGCAGACTTAGCCCTAAGAAGGGCGCAGATATTGTACTAAAAGCAATGAAAATGGTTATGGATGGCAGAAATGATGTAGCATTGATTGTTGTAGGAAGTAAATGGTATGGTAATAATAAATCTGATAATTATATTCAATCACTTAAGTTATTTTCTGAAAAGCTGAAAGGACCTGTACTGTTTACCGGATTTGTTCCACCATCAGAAATGGCTGACTACTTCAACTTAGGAGATATATTTATATGTGCTTCTCAATGGAACGAGCCACTGTCAAGAGCTCATTATGAAGCAATGGCTGCAGGCTTACCTATAATAACAACAAACAGAGGAGGAAATGCCGAGGTAGTCTCATTGAAATATGGAAATGGTATAGAAATAGACGATTACAGTAATCCTAACACCTTTGCAAAAGGAATAAACTATCTGCTAGACAATCCTACTGTAGCACTTAAGCTTGGAAAAACAGGACGCAGGCTTGCTGTTGAGCGGTATAGCTGGGAAAGAGTTGCTAATGATTTATTAGAGCTTTTTCATGGTGTCAAACAATAGGCTTGTAAAATTATAGCCTGAAGATAATATCAGGCAGCAATAAATAGTAAGCTTATTACTACTCGATTTTATTATAGCTCTTTAATGCAGTTTTAGAAAACGATGATAAGAAGGAGTGCACTATGAATATAGCTGTTATTGGTGTTGGATATGTAGGACTAGTTACGGGGGGATGTCTTGCACAGTTAGGAATGAATGTAATCTGTATGGATATTGATGAAGATAAAATTAAAAAACTGAAAAGTGGAATAGTACCGATATATGAACCAGGTCTCGAGAACATTGTAAGAGAAAACTATAGTTTAAAAAGATTAAATTTCACAACGTCTATAAAAGAAGCTGTAAAGCACGCTGAAGTTATTTTTATTGCAGTGGGTACGCCTCCGCTGCAAGATGATTCAGCGGACCTGGAATATGTGTATCAGGCAGCACGAGAGATTGCAAATCATATGGAGGACTATAAGGTTGTAGTATGTAAAAGTACGGTTCCCGTAGGGACAGGCCAATGGATTAAATCAGAAATAAAAACCATTTTGCAGCAGAGAGACAAAGCATTTAGCTTTGATGTTGTATCTAACCCGGAGTTTCTGCGAGAAGGAACTGCTGTTAAGGACTTTTTAAAGCCTGACAGAATTGTAATAGGTGCTGAAAGTGAAACAGCGATAAATCTTATGAAAAGGATATATGATGTGCAGATTCAATTGGATATACCAATAGTAGTGGCTAATATAGAAACAGCGGAAATGATAAAATATGCTTCAAATGCCTTCTTGGCAACAAAAATAAGCTATATTAACGAAATAGCAGATATGTGTGATTTTTGCAATGCTGATATTAGCGTTGTATCTAAAGCAATGGGGCTGGACAGCAGAATAGGGCCAAAGTTTTTAAATCCCGGACCTGGCTACGGAGGAAGCTGTTTCCCTAAAGACACTAAGGCACTTGTAAATATTGGCAGAAATCTTGGGTACATACCAAAGATTGTAGAAAGTACAGTGGCAGTAAATTCTAATCAACCTGGGATAATGTTTGAAAAGATAAAAAATACAATTGGCGATCTTGAGAATAAGACAATTACAATTTTAGGAATTGCTTTTAAACCGGAAACAGATGACATTCGGGAAGCACCGGCTATCAATATTATAAAAATGCTATTAGATAATGGAGCTAAGATCAAAGCTTTTGATCCAAAAGCTATGGGAAATGCCCAAAAAACATATCCTGATTTTTCTATTGAATATTGCAGTGATGTATATTCGACCTGTGAAGATAGCGACTGCATTGTGCTTGTTACTGAGTGGAAGGATTTTATGAGCTTGGATTTTTCAAGATTGAAATCCATTGTTCGAACTCCCGTTTTTATAGATCTTAGAAATGTATATGAACCTGGTTATGTAAAAAGCTTTGGGTTTTTATATAAGGGAGTGGGAAGAAATTGAGTACGGTTTTAGTTACCGGAGGAGCCGGATTTATAGGCTCTCATCTGTGCGAAAGGCTTCTGGAGCTTGGATATAGGATAATTAACCTGGACAATTTTAATGATTTTTATGATCCGATAATAAAAAGAAAGAACATATTAACAGCTCTTTCAAACCATAGATATACACTTATCGAAGGAGATATAAGAGATAAAAAACTTTTAGAAAAAATATTCAACACATTTGATATAGAAACAATAGTCCATATTGCAGCACTTGCAGGAGTTAGAACATCCATTGGCAATCCTCTTGAGTATGTTGATGTAGATATCAAAGGAACAGTCAATCTTCTTGAATTCAGCAGAGAATATAAAGTAAAGAAATTTATTTTTGCATCAACTTCTTCTGTATATGGATTAAATTCTATTCCTTTTAAAGAAACTGACAGCATAAAGTCACCGATATCGCCCTATGCAGCAGCTAAGCTAGCCGGAGAGCTATTTTGCAGTACCTATAATACTCTTTATGATATACCAACAGTATGTTTGAGGTTTTTTACGGTCTATGGTCCAAGGCAAAGACCTGAGATGGCTATACACTATTTTACAAGATTAATAGATGGAGGGAAAGAGATACCTATTTGGGGAGATGGGGCAAGCTCAAGAGACTACACATATATTGATGATATAATTAATGGGATAGTAGCTTCAATTAACCTTAAGTGCTCATTTGATATATTCAACCTGGGAAATTCAAACCCGATAAAGCTTAACGATCTGATAGAATTAATAGAGCAAAAGCTTGGCAAATCTGCGCGTAGAGTGTACTTGGCAGTGCAAAAGGGAGATGTGGAACACACCTATGCGGACATAACAAAATCGAGTACTATGTTAGGATATAATCCTGAGATTTCGATTGAAGAAGGGATAGAAAAGTTTATAGCTTGGTACAAGAAGCAGACTTAAAAACAAGTCGGTGAATAAATATGAAGGCTTCCTATCATATCATATATAAAACAATAACAAGCAAAGAGATATAGAGAGTCCGGACTCTCTATACCTCTAGCCTGTTTATGGCAGCAGTCATTTATCCTGTTTGTTTTTACTGTGCATTCCAGCCAAAGCCCCGGCCGGAGCGGCCCATTCCCATTCCATTGCCGCCAAAACCTGCACCAATGCCGCATCCTCCATTTATCCTGCCTAGTCCGGGAGTCTGCCCATTACAATTCTCAATATTTGTACTGGTTCTTTCTTTTATTAGCTTGCCCTGCTCTTCTGTGATAGTACCGGCTTTTACCTGCTCATCAACATATGCATTTCTTTTTTTCAGCAAATCGTTTTTGTAATCTTCTGCCGTAATACCCTTATCAACAGCTATCTGATAATATGTTTTTCCTGCCTGTCTTAATGCTATTACATCCTCAATGTCCATATCCAGTCTTTCTGCGAGGATTGATGCAGGTATGAGCTGGCCGTAGCCGATCCGCTGCGTTCTCAGCTCTGATATCTTATCATCGCTAAGACCTGTAACCTTTGAAAGTATGCTCTGGTCACTGTCGGCAAAGACAGAAAATGAGGATATAACCAGTGCAAAGGCTAATACTGCAGCTAAAGTTAGTTTTTTCATTTTTTACACCTCTCTGATATTTTTAAGTATTAGGCTTAAGCCTTAAGTTAATTCTACAGAACATATTTGTTTGCATAATGATGAAATTGTGATAGATTTATGAAAATTAAAAAACAGGCAGGTTTGATAGTGACACGAATGACTAAAATATGTGATAATATTAATAAACGGTACTGGTACGGGGTACGAGGTACGGGGTGTAGGGACGACCGGAGGTCGTCCGTTAGAGCAAGTAAGGTGGTGTGAATATGACGGGTGAAAGGATTCTTTTAGTAGAGGACGAAAGCAGAATAAGGGAAATGGTAAGGGAATACCTTGAGAATGAAGGATTTACTATAACCGAAGCTGTTGACGGAGCAGATGGTTTGGAAAAATTCAAAGGCTCGGAATTCGATATGATTGTTCTTGATGTAATGCTCCCACGGATAGATGGCTGGACCGTCTGCAGGGAGGTAAGGCGGACTTCTTCAATACCAATATTGATGCTGACTGCAAGAGGGGAGGAATATGACAGGTTATTCGGATTTGAGCTGGGTGTGGATGATTACATCATAAAGCCGTTCAGTCCTAAGGAACTTGTTGCAAGAATGAGGGCGGTGCTTAGAAGAAGCGGCAAAAATGCTGACAATGCTTCAGCTGCTGATCTGTTTGAATATAAAAGCCTATCGGTAAATATCAACTCGAGAAAGGTTACTATTGAAGGCAGAAATATAGAAATGACTCCAAAAGAATTTGAACTGCTGAGTTTTTTTGTAAAGAACAGAGATAGAGTATTCACAAGGGAACAGCTCCTGGATAAAGTATGGGGCTATGAATTTGGCGGAGATTACAGAACAGTAGATACTCACGTTAAAATGCTCAGGGAGAGTCTGGGGAAATACAGGAACCTCCTTGTAACAGTCTGGGGTGTGGGCTATAAGTTCGAAATGGAGGAATGAGAAGTGAAAAGAATATCTATCCGGCTATGGATGCAGATGCTTGTTCTTATAGTGATTACCTTAGGGCTGCTCTGGATTTTTCAGGTTGTGATGCTGGAAAAATACTATATATATAGCCAGACGCGAAATATAAAGCAGGATGGTCTGGCACTGGCGAAGATTTTTGAAGAAGACGGCGTTTCAGAAGAGCTGGAGAAAATGGCATGGGAACTCAACCTGAAATATAATACAGGGATAGAGATATATGACAGGGAAGGCGGAAGACTGTACGGATATGCTTCTATGCCGATGATGGGCAAGGTAATGGACAAGCAGCAGGTTTTCACTGAAACAATCAAAGGGGAAATAACTGTCAGGCAGACAAAGCACAACAGACTTAACAGCAATATCATGCTTGTCGGCATTCCAATAGGAAAAGGATCGGCTGTAAGCGGTGTTGTAATTGTAAGTGCTCCCCTTGCGTCCATAAAAGAGGCGGAAGCAATAATAGAAGAGCAATTGCTTGCAGTTACTGCAATATTGATACTAATTTCATTACTGCTGACATACTTCTTTTCAAAGGCTTTTACAAAGCCCATACTCAAAATCAATGAGGCTGCAGCTAAAATGGCCAGTGGAGATTTATCCGTAAAGGTGGATGTAAAAAGCTCTGATGAGCTTGGCATGCTCTCTGATACCATAAATAATCTTTCCGTACAGCTGCAAAAAATTGAGCAGTTGAGGAAGGAGCTGATTGCTAATGTATCTCATGAGTTCAGGACTCCGCTTAGTCTGATAAAAGGTTATGCGGAGACAATAAGGGATATCACGGGAGATATTCCGGATAAAAGGAACAGGCAGCTTGACATTATACTGGAAGAGGCGGACAGGCTTAAAGATATGGTTGATGATACCTTGAACCTGTCACAAATGCAGTCGGAGTATTCCGAACCGGACATGGGACCCTTTGACATCGACGCAGTTATCAGGAATATTAAGACAAGATTTTCATATATATTG
>CAZUGK010000196.1:0-6287 GCA_964619815.1 uncultured Clostridiaceae bacterium
AGTGTGTATGGATAATATCCTTAAGGTTAATTACAGACCAAATGGAGTAGCCGTAAGCACCGATACTCCTATAATAGATCCAAACAAAACCTGGAGTGCAGTTGGTGCTACAATTAATACAAGCGGAGATCCTATTCTTGTAACGACTAGTACAATGAGAATTGAGATAGCAAAAACCCCATGCCGAATGACAATTAAAAAAGCAGATGGCACTACGCTGCTCTGGGAGCCGGCATCAGGTGGTGTCTATTATGATGGGGTTAGGTTCTTGCATAACTCCAGTGACAATATCTACGGTATTAGAAGCTATGATGCGTTTGATAGCAGTGGTGAAATACTGAGGAACAATAACTCTCATGGAGCTCATGCAGGACAGCAGGGAGATTCCGGTGGGCCCATTATGTGGTCGACCTCAGGCTACGGTCTGCTGGTGGATTCTGACGGCGGTTACCCGTATACCGAGAGTGCAACCGGAAAATTTGAGTTTTATGTTGGAGGCACTCCAACCGAAGGACGAAGATATACAAAGTCTGACCTTGAGTATTATATAATGCTGGGAAGCCCGAAGGAGATCATGAGCTCGGTATCAGAGATAACCGGAAAAGCACCCATGTTGCCTAAATGGTCCCTTGGATTCTCCAACTTTGAGTGGGATACAACGCAGACAGAAGTAATCAATATGGTAGACACCTACCGTGCAAAAAATATTCCAATAGATAGCTATGGTCTGGACTATGACTGGAAAAACTATGGTCAGACCAACTATGGCGAATTTACCTGGAATACGACCAAATATCCCGATTCTGCTACCACAACGCTGAAAAATAACATGGATAGCAAGGGCATAAAGATGATAGGTATTACTAAACCGAGAATAGTCACTCAGGATGCCGGTAACAACAGGACCACCCAGTACTACGATGCCAATAACGGAGGCTACTGGTATCCAGGACACTATGAATATACCGATTATTTCATTCCTGTACTGGTTCGCAGCATCGACCCGTACAATTCGTCATGCAGAACCTGGTTTTGGAATCATTCTCAGGATGCCTTTGACAAAGGCATAGTAGGCTGGTGGAATGACGAAACAGATAAGGTTTCTTCAGGCTCGGCTCAATACTGGTTTGGAAACTTTACCACAACCCACTTGTCCCAGGCCATCTATGAAGGGCAGAGAAATTACACCAATGGAGGAACCAGGGTCTGGCAGACTGCAAGGACCTATTATCCCGGAGCTCAAAGATACGCAACCACTCTGTGGTCCGGTGATATAGGAATACAGTTCTATAAAGGGGAGAAGGTAAGCTGGGCTGCAGGTATGCAGGAACAGCGTGCGGTTATGCTGTCTTCAGTAAATAATGGACAGGTCAAATGGGGTATGGACGTAGGCGGCTTCAACCAGGCTGACGGCACAACAGCAAATCCCACTCCGGAGCTTTATACCAGATGGGTCCAGTTTGGAGCTTTTACACCGGTATTCAGAGTGCATGGAAATAACCATCAGCAGCGTCAGCCATGGTACTACGGAACAACCGCCGAGGAAATTACCAAGTCGGTTATCCAGTTAAGGTATAGTTTGTTGCCTTACATGTATGCAAGCGAAAGAACCGCATACGAATCAGGCTTGGGCTTGGTCTGGCCGCTGATGTTTGATTATCCGACCGACTCAAATGTCAGTAATTATACCGATGCATGGATGTTTGGAGATTCCATGCTGGTTGCTCCAGTGGTGGATTCGAAGCAGACAATCAAGAACATATATCTGCCGGCAGGAACCTGGATTGATTATTTCAGAGGAAACACCTATACAGGTGGACAGACAATCAAATATCCGGTAAATGCAGAAAGTCTCACAGACATTCCTGTATTTGTGAAAAAGGGAGGAATCATTCCTACCCAGAAGGTACTTGATTATGTCGGGCAGAGCAGTATTACAACCGTTAATGTTGATGTATTTGCTGATACGGCGCAGTCAAGTTTTACTTACTATGATGACGACGGAGCCTCATACAATTATGAAGGGACAGCCTACTTCAAACAGCAGATGACAGCACAGGACAACGGAGGAAGCGGAATATCCTTTAATATAGGTGCGAAAAGCGGAACTTATTCTCCTGCATTACAATACTATATTGCAAAGGTTCATGGAAAAGCCGGTACGGGTGTAACGATTGACGGCTCGTCTATAACCAATTATTCCGACCTTAATGCACTTAAGGCTGCAACAGGCGAAGGATGGGCAATCGGTAAGGATGTCTATGGACCTGTAACCTACGCTAAGATTGCTGCCGGAAGTACAAGTGCTAAAAATGTGGTTGTTATCGGAACAGCTACAGTGACGGATACCACAAGCAAATATGAGGCTGAGGAAGCGTCCCTTTCAGGCAATACTACAAGTACAAAAGCTTCTGTAAACACAAATCACAGCGGATATTCCGGAAGCGGCTTTGTGGATGGACTGAACAATGCAGGTGCTGCAGTAACCTTTTATGCCAATGTAAAGACAGCCGGAGATTATAACCTGGGAATAAGGTATGCAAATGCAACAGGCTCCGCAAAGTCCATCAGCCTTTTTGTAAATGGAACAAGAGTAAAACAAACTTCGTTGGCTAATCTGACAAACTGGGATACCTGGTCAACTCAGAATGAAACCGTTCCGTTATCTGCAGGCAATAACATCATTACAATCAAATATTATAACGACGGAGGAGATACCGGAAATATCAATGTTGACTATGTAACAGTTCCTTTTGATGCCAGTATTCAGAAATATGAAGCAGAAAGCTCAGAACTTTCAGGGGGTGCTTCTACAAATACAAATCACTACTTCTACACAGGAGCTGCCTTTGTTGACGGAATCACTTCTGTTGGTGCGAAGGCAAAATTCACTGTCAATGTACCTTCCGCAGGCTCATACTCGGTTAAACTAAGATATGCCAACGGTACAGGAAGCACAAAGACATTGAGTACCTATGTCAATGGAACCGATGTAGCAACTGCCAGTCTTACAAGTCCATCAACAAACTGGAATATCTGGCAGGATTGCGAACAAACCCTGTCATTAATTGCCGGGGATAATACAATCACTTACCAATATGATTCAGGAGACTCCGGAAATGTAAATATTGACCGGATTCTGGTAGCAGCAGCATCTCCTTCAACACCAAAATCCGAATTAAATCTCCTTGATAACGGAGACTTTGAACGGTCCACTTCCATCAGCAGTAATTGGACTGAATGGCATCCGTCAGGGCAAACTCTTGCCTATGGTGTTGACAGCGGCTCTGGCAGCAATCCTCCGGAATCTGCCTGGACCGGATCAAACCGTGCTTATTTCTGGCTTGGATCAACATACCAGCAAAGTATTCATCAGGTAATATCCGTGCCTGTGAACAATGCAAATTACAAGTTAGAAGCCTGGGTTCGGTTGAATTACACAACACCAACCATAGCCAGAGCAGAAATTGCCAACTACGGCGGTACTGCTATCTATTACAACATTTCAAAAGACGGGGTATGGAAGTATATAAGCATCGATAATATCTATGTTACAAACGGCCAGATTGATGTGGGTTTTTATGTCAATTCTCCGGGCGGAACAACCCTTCATATCGATGATGTAAGAATTACAGCGCAATAAATGAGGGCTAAAGGCGTGGTTCATTAGGGAAACTTGGTAAACCATGCCCCAAACCGATGCGGAAAAGAAAGAGAGGCGTTGTACCCCAAGGGATAGCGCCTCTCAATAATTTGTTTAATTCATTTTTCAAAAGTTACAAAATTAATATTTAATAATTAATAATTGTTCGTTATAATAGAATAAATTCAATTATTAAAGGACGAACAAATGAATGTTTAATAAAATCAAGTCTAAAAAGATAAACAAAGGCTTGCTTGTTTATTTTGTTATTATTGCACTTACAGCATTTGGGCAGGGGCTTAGCGGAGATGTAATATCAAACTATTTCAAGGATGCTTATAATGTAACAGCGTATCAACGAGGTGTTATAGAATTCCCAAGGGAACTGCCCGGGCTCATACTAATATTTGTTGTGGCTTCTTTGTCTTTTTTATCTGATATCAGAATATCTATTATTGCTCAGATATTTGGAATAGCAGGTATAACTGTACTTGGATTGTTTACTCCGCCTTTTGCTATTATGCTGATTTTTATCTTTATAAACTCTATGGGAATGCACATGTTTATGCCGCTTCAAGACAGTATTGGAATGTCTCTTATACAAGATGACAACATTGGCAAGCGAATGGGGCAATATAAAGGCGTATATACGGGCTTTGCCATGTTGGCAAGTATACTGGTATATATTGGTTTTAAAGCAGGATTTTTCAGCTTTACTACAAAAATTAAGTGGACTTTTATACTATCGGCAATTACATTATTGTTTGCTCTTATTTTTTTGATTGTTTTGCAAAAAACTCAGAAAGTTAATGATATCCATAATCAAAAGAAAGTTAATTTTATTTTTAGAAAAGAGTACAAATATTATTATATTCTTGTTATTATGTTTGGTGTTCAAAAACAGATGATGATTGTATATGGACCATGGGTACTTATTGAAATATTAAATAAAAAAGCTGACACCTTAGCAATATTAGGTATTATCGGCTCGCTTATAGGAACCTTCTTTATTCCCGCAGTTGGCAAATGGCTTGACAGATTGGGTATTAAAACTATATTGTATGCAGATGCAATATCTTATATAGTCGTATACTTTTTGTATGGGCTAATGAGCGCAGGGTTTGTATCTGGAAAACTTGCATTAATTGGTATTCCGGTTATACTGACTTATGTTTTGGTTATTCTGGACAAAATGTCCACACAATTTGGTATGGTCAGGACTATTTATTTGAGAACTATAGCTGTGGACCCCGCTGATATTACCCCAACACTGTCACTTGGAGTGAGCATGGATCATTTTGTTTCTATAATTTGCGCATATTTAGGCGGGATTGTATGGAGTGTTTGGGGACCTCAATACATTTTCTTTCTGGCGGCAGCCCTTTCACTGGTAAATCTATATGTTGCAACGAAGGTAAAGGGGAAAGATTAAGGTACAGAATAATTCGATTGACAAATGAAATGATTCCCTACAAATACCATATAACAATCGAACGACGATATTGTACGATTGTTATATGGTATCGTACGGAAATTTACATTGGCACTTCTATTTACATAATTGGTTTTTAGTCCAGGATTTTGTGAAAGAAGTTTTTAATACAGTCTCCGATTGTGTGTTTTACTACTCTTAATATTCCCCACATTCCTGACTCAATGTCCCATTTTATTGTCCCGGAACGATACAGGTAATCACCCGGTATTTGAGACGCTCCATTTTCCAGCTCTATATTAAATACATTACCTATACTGATTGTACTCTGTACCGACCTAATATCGGTAAAAGGGTCGTTGGGCTGTACTCTCCAGTTATGACCATGTAGAATAAATCCTACATTCCTGGGCTTATCAGCCGGCATCAGTACTCTGAGTATAACGCGTTCACCCGGGAAGGCCTTAAACAAAGGAGTAGCTGGGTCACCGTGCACCTTTGAACTAAAAATTTTTGAAATATCTTTATTTTTTTGCAGTCTGTTAAAGAATCTTTCTGAACGGTAGTTATAGCCCTTTTCTCCGGTATCTTCGTGATCCGGTGCCTCATGGCCCCCATTACCTGTATGTGTTTCTGTAGTTTTAATCAGATTACCCTCTTTATCAAGCAGACGTATTCCATTTTGAATAAACAGAACAAATTCTCTGAAACTCTGAATCCCGGGTGCAGTTATAACTGCCTGCTCACTATCACAATCCATCTTTTTATTGTTTTCCGAATAGTATTTAGCGTTTGGAGGCTCAATAATCATTGCCCCAAACAGCCCATGGTATCTATGATTTCTCACATCTCCGAATGAGTTGATAATACAGGAACCATACTCTTTATCGGCATGCCACAGATATTTTTTGCTTTCACCGGGCGCAACTGTCTGCTCAATAGGATTTTTACCTACATTTACACCATAGGATGTTACAATATCATACTGCAAAAACTGAGGACATACAGAAACTCGAATAGAAGGCGTATGCTCTTTATCTACCGGCACAGAAGGATAATCAAAATAAGGAACCGGCTGTTCCAGAAGATTATGCAGCGTTACTTCAATCCAGTCACCTGCATTTGCTCTGAGAATAAGAGGTGAAGGGTGCTTTTTACCTTTTTTAATATCATTTACTTCACTCAATGGAACGAATAGTAATCCATCAGGAT
>CAZUGK010000197.1:0-6277 GCA_964619815.1 uncultured Clostridiaceae bacterium
TGGCGACTGAGCGTTACCATGAGATATTAAAGAATCTTGGAAGAAATTATTAAAGCTTACAATAAGTGAACGGTTATTATAATTTTAAGATTTCATCAATTATATGTTTCGAACTAAACATCTTACAATGAATTCAAATAGTGCGAAACATTTTCCTTGATTCATATGTCGTGAAAAATGCATATCTGATAACACAAAATCAGACGCTTCAACTGATTTTGTAATGATAAATCTTTTTCACGACATATATAATTAAAATTATTTAGGCAAATAATACTTGACTTATATTAGCAGGATTATTCATATAATGAGCCGTTGAAGAGCTACATACAATGGTATGTCTAATGGACGCAACATATATAACTAATGCAGCCACGCAATTCGACAAACAAAAAAATACAAAACTGTTGCGCATTGGAAAACATAAGGTTATAATTATTTGTAGGGAAATTGAAAAAGGTCGCCGTGACCTGTAAGTGTGGGGACACTTACAGGCTCATGCAGGTGTGACACCACCCACAAACGCAGCTTTCGCTGCCACAGCAACCTTATGTTATTATAGTCTATTTTTACAGTAATTTCAAGGAGCGTTCCATTGCATTGATGTTACAATGTGTTTGCATTGCAATTTGCGAGGATGCCAGGGCTTTTGGATGATAACATAGAGTGCATGTGTGGGATAAACCTGCATATGCACTTTTTCAATTTCCCCTCCTAGATGTTTTGCACTAAACATCTTATATTAAATTCAGAATGTGTAAAACATTTTCATTGATTCATATGTTGCAAAAAGTTCATTTCCGATAGTGCATAAGCAGATGCTTCTAATGCTTATGCAAATGATAAGTCTTTTTTGCAACATATATAAGAAGTAAGGAGGGGGAATATATGATAAAAAATGTTGATTTTATTCAGTTTGTGGGGCAGGGAGGTACAGGACATGTATGGTCTTTTTAGGTTCAACAGCATTGGAGAGGGACTTGTTTTTATAGCGGTACAGTCAGTCATTCTGGTCATTGCTTTATTTTATGAGTATCGGCGGAAACAGCTTGAGAAAAAGCAGAAGGAACTGAGGAGCCTTATATTTGACATTGAAATGCTTACAAAGCATAAGCATAAGTCATGAATAAAATAGGGTTGGTACTTGAAGGCGGTGGCATGAGAGGACTGTACACATGTGGTGTTCTGAAGTTTTTCCTGGATAAGGTTGACAGGCCGGAGAAGGATTCCAAAAAGCTTCGCGAACTCTTTCAAAATGGGTATGATGATGCGGAAAGTGCCTATGATAGAATAATCGAGTTCATAGGATAATTTGAAAAATCAGAGGAGCTGACAGTTTCTGCCGGCTCCTCCCTGTTTAACGTATGAAATTGGTACGTGCTCTTGGTTCTTTTTCTGGAAGCTTAATTCCTGCTTCTTTACCGGCTTGTATGCTTTTTAAAAGCCAGGCCATGTTTTTACCTAATGTTCTCATAGTCTGCATTCCTTCCAAATCCTGCTTCACTTCTTCAGGGGTATTGCCATGGACCATATTCCAGTACTGAGAAGATACAATAGGCATATTTGAGATTGTAAAATATTTGTTCAACTGCTCAAAGGCTGCGGTCGAACCGCCGCGGCGGCAGCTTACAATTGCAGCACCGGGTTTATACTGAAAGCCTTCTCCGGAATAAAAGAATCTATCCAAAAAGGATGTTATCTGACCGGATGCAGCTGCATAATGTACCGGGGAACCAAAGATAAAACCGTCGGCTTCTTTAGCTTTTTCCAGGGCAATATTGACTGTATCGTCGTTAAACACGCATTTGCCGGAGGCATCCCTGGAACAGCCGCCGCAGGCCATGCAGCCACGAATAGGCTTGTTTCCGACATGAAAAATTTCAGTTTCAATATTTTCTTTTTCCAATTCCTTTGCTACTTCGCATAAGGCAGTGTAAGTGCATCCATGAGCCTTTGGGCTCCCATTGATAAGTAATACTTTCATTTTTATACCTCGCTTTAGTTTTATATCTGTTATAATCTTATATTATTATATACATACTATTTACTTATGTTCTTATTTCTCAGTATACAAACCGTTACCAGTTTTCATAATGAATTATTTCTTCAAGCAAATTATTTCAATCCTCCTTGTTCGGTTGATATTATTTTTTTACTATGGTATCATTCTAGAATACAGGTATTGTTATTGCAAGAACGCACTTTTTAGTATTATAGTACCTAAAAAGATACTGTTAAGAGGAGATAATTATGGGCTCTAAAAGTTATGTTTTAAATAGTAGAAATAAAGAATATGCATGCACCTTTGAAATTGCCATGGACTTAATAGGTGGAAAGTGGAAGCCTATAATAATCTGGCATCTTGGCACTAAAGGCACAAAAAGATTCAATGAACTAAAAAAGCTTCTTCCTCAAATAACACAAAAAATGTTGACTCAGCAATTAAGAGAATTAGAAAATGATAGTTTAGTTGAAAGAAAAGTATACCCTCAAGTTCCCCCAAAGGTTGAATACTCATTAACAGATTCGGGAGAAAGCCTTATGCCTATCCTTAGGATGATGTGCGACTGGGGAGAAAAGTACTATGAAAAGATGGACTGAAGAAAAATCATAGTTTCTTGGAATAACAGCAAAGGGGTAAATAAATGGATAACCTTTACCCCTAGCACATCACTACGATTTTTTTATGTTTTACCATAATTTCATTTGCGTGTGATTTTCCAAATTACTCCTGAATTTGGTGCATAGCCATGTTCATCCTCTTCTGGACTGTAACTGAAATCAGCAACATACATTTCTCCGGATGGACCGAAGAGTACATCAATAGGTCTCTCAAATCCGCCTCCGCCGGTATATGAAGCAGCGTATCCGGATTTATTGATAGCAAAGGTGTGTACTTTTCCTGTACGCATGTTAATTCTTGATACTCTGTGACCTACACCGGGGAGTGGCTTCCCGCCTGTAGTTTCCGGTGCTTCACTGCCGAATTCAGCAATGTATACATCTCCTGCATTGCCAAACTGCGGGCCAGGACTAAAATCAAAGCCCATGATTGCAGAATGAGGTGCAAAGACTGAAATGGGTTTTGGCGGTATCATAGGATGACAGGCCAGAAGGAATGAAGGTGGAGCCATACCTTCAGGCTTGAAAATCGGCAGCGTTACCGGTATACCTCCCGTATAATCAGGCCAGCCATACCATGCTCCAGGCTGTATCAATTGAAATTCATCGGGCGAATTTGCCACAGGACGGCTGCCCCTGTCATCCATTCCATGATTCGTTGACAATAAGCAGTTATAAGAATCAAATTTCATTCTGAATGGATTTCTTAATCCCCAGGCAACCAACTCAAGGCATGAACCGTCAGGATTGGCCCGCAAAATACTCCCGCTTGCTCTCGTAACTCCTTTCACAGGTTCTCCCGGTTCAGCAGGAACTCCAAAAGGAGAGTATGCACCTGTACAGGCTTTATCATACTGTGCTTGGCTTAAAAAGTTTTTAGTTATAAAATTCTGACCATACAAAGCGATTGCAGCACCTGGATAGTCATGAAAAAACGGATGACGCTTGACCCAGCTTTCATTATCCTTCCCTACTACACCGGAATTGGTTGCTGTACCTTGCCCAAAGTACATTTTACCGTCAGGTCCGAATACGACCCTGTTATTTTGATGATCACCCCAGCTTGGCAGTCCGCTGATAATATCAGCCTTCGACCCATCCGGCTTTATAATGGTTACAAATCCACGATGAGCTACATAGATATTCCCTTTATAACAGGTAATACCTGTAAGCGGAGGATTAAAGCCTTCAGCAATTACCTGAAACCCATTACTTGTCAGTTTTAAAACTTTGCCGCTGCCGGATGTGACCCCTGCATCGGCTACCAGCATTTCGCCATGGTCATTAAATGTTATATTTATGGGAGTAGTCAGCCCTTCTGAAAATACTTCAACTTTATATCCTTTGGGAAGTAATATATCATTAGGGTCAATTTTTCTTTTATACTCCATCGTAGGTTGTTCATTTTGACTCATCAAAAACACCCTCTACAAAATTCTATTATATGTCAGTATATTCACTTTCAGAGGTTTAGGTAACCCAGATCCGAGTTACTTATCTGAAAAAAATGAATTGATAAAGCTTATTCGAAATAGGCGCTTTAATATCTTTTTTAGTAGGAATGTCCATAAAATTGTATAAATGAATGAAAAGGATATAAATACTAAGAGAGTAACCGGAATGTTGAATGACGCTGTCAAATCACCAAATGCTGCAATTTGCATAACATATGTTAATAGACTCATACCTGTAAAAAGGGTTAGGGCAGGCAATAGCAAAGCCACAGGCGTACTTCTACTAACAACCGATCCAAGCGCTATACCGAGCGGACCGGTAGTAAGCAGCATAATCATACATTCCTCTGGACTGAAAATAAAAACTATAGGAGCTGAGGCCAATAATGTTAAAACACCTAACGGAAAAGGTAAGGAGGCAGCTATTGCTATCGGCAGTGTTGTCATTGGGCTCAAAATAAGTCCTACTCCCGGCAAAATCACGGGAGATAATTGAAATAAAACTGCAAAAGCAGACAGAAATCCGCCAATACTAATAAAATGACTAATTTTTAATTTCATTTACAATTAACACCTCTTTTATTAACTTATAAAGCATTATATTAATCTCTTTCCATTAAAATTCACATAAAAATCAGTAGCATAAGTGTTGAAGAAAAGAATAGCGATTTCTTTTGAGGCAGGAAGAACAGGCTTCAATTGAAATAAAACACCTGCTATGGTAATATTTCCATAGCAGGTGTTTTTTGTAAGGAAATACTTGCAGTTCTGATACGGTGCAATGTCAGGGTTGGCTGTTTTTCGAAAGGAGCATGTGCACATACATGGCATTAAAAAGGATTGGTCTGGCTCTATTAATTGCTGTTATGGCAAGCATGCTTTACCTGGCATTCAGCATGGAAGAAAAGGAAATGCTGGAACTGGGCAATAGCAGCGGTTCTACGTATTTTATGAAATACGGCGGCAAAGGATTTGGTGTGCTGGCTGTCAAGCGGAGTGGAAGTGCTTTTAACATACGTATTCCTGATGTTACAAAAAAGAAGCTGGGACTTATCGGTACATTGAAGTGCAGCGAAGGAGAGTATGCTGTGGCGGCTTTTCAGAATAGAATTAATCTTTATACTCCTACCGGTGAACTGATGGCATACTACAAGGTTCAGGATACAGCGGGTGAGGTAGTAAGCTGCTGTATAGCGGATATTGATGGAGATTCCAATGAAGAGCTTCTTGTGATTGAGGGCGATGGCAAGGCATTTTATGGCCGCAAGCTGGTGATGCTTTCCTATGATAGCGGGTTTAAGAAAAATTATGAAAGGGAATTTAAAGAGCTAAATCCATGGAAGGTACAGACCTGTGACATAGATGGGGACCACAGGAGAGAAATTGCTTTGGGAGTATACAAGGAGGCAAGCTTTCATCCGGTCATGGCAAAAAGGCCATTCTTATACCGCTGGGATAAGGGGGAGATTGTGCCGGTATGGAGAGGCTCCAGGCTTTCCAGACCTTTTGATGATTACATTTTCTTTGATATTGACGCAGACGGGAAGGATGAAATAATAGCCGTTGAAAGGCTGGCTGACGGTAAGGCAATGATAAACGCATACAGGTGGGCAGGGTTTGGTTTTGAGAGTATTGCTGAAAGCATGCCTTATGAGGATGTAACAGAGCTAGTCACACAGTATGGCGGCAAAGAGAGCCTGATGATAAAGGTTAAAGAAGGAAAGAAGCATCCCTGGATAGAATTGGAGAAGGTTAATGAACAACTGGTTGAGAAGGCGGAATTCAATAGTATAACAATTATAAGGAAATAGAATTTAAGAAAGGCTGGTGGGGTTGATATGTCTTTCAAAAAACGGTTTCTGACACTTACTTTTGGATTGGTCTACTTAGTTGCGGTTGTGCTTTCAGGGGCAGGCTGCTCAGCGAAAGAACAGGCACCGGATGAAAAAATACAGGAAAGCATCATTGAGGGAAATTCAGATGCCAATAGTGCAAATACGGAAAAAACAGCTCCGGTGCTTGCCCAGGTTGAGGGAAGCGGTGAAATTGATGTACCCTTTGAAGCAACCCAATATTCAGCAGCTGTGCCTGCATACAGTATTGAAGCGGATCTTTCCAATGTAGTCAATCTGAAACAATTCGGGAGCTTTACGAAAAAACAGAAGGAACTGCTTGCAAAGAACGGGTTTGTGGTTACTCCT
>CAZUGK010000198.1:0-6276 GCA_964619815.1 uncultured Clostridiaceae bacterium
CTGACGGAATGGGAACCCAAGCGCCCTGATGACTTCTATACGGTTGAAACCCATAAGAATCAGTTGGAGAAGGATTATAAGGATATTGAGGAAAAAAGGGTCTTAAGGTTGTGGATCTTCAAAAAGGGCGACGAACGCGACAGCAGAATCATAGGTACAATCGCCTTCAACCATATAATATGGGGATCCTTTTTATCCTGCATTGCAGGCTACAAGCTGGATAACGATGAAATTAACAAAGGTTACATCACTGAAGCCTTGAAAAAAGGCATAGAAATCATGTTTGACGAGTATAAGCTCCATCGAATTGAAGCAAATATACTGCCCAGAAACATAAGGTCCTTGAGAGTGGCGGAAAAGCTGGGTTTTTACAATGAGGGACTGGCGAAAAAGTATTTGAGGATAAACGGAAAATGGGAGAACCATATACATATGGTGCTGTTAAATGAAAAATTAGAAGGGTTGGAACAAAATAACTGTTGACATTTTGCTGCACAGCTAATATAATAAAAAAAATTGTAAATTTTCGGCAATGATGGGAAGAGTAGCTTGGAGGATATGTTAAAGCGAGCCGGGGATGGTGTAAGCCCGGTACTAAGCCTGAAGTGAAGAACAGCCTGGAGTCTCTAACCGAAATCCGCATAGGAAAGTAGACTTAGACGGAGCCATACCGTTATAGAATGGGCAGTATCGATTTTATACATTGATCCGTACTGGCAGAGTGGGCTAACACATGGTGTTTAGCCAATCAGGGTGGTACCGCGAATATCCTTTCGTCCCTTTCTTAGGGATGAAGGGTTTTTTTATTTTTAAAAATAAATTAAGGAAACAGTGATTTGAAATAAGATGTTCTATACGTTCTGCTACACTGCGCGTGGATTCCCACGAGCAGCCCGCAGAAAAGAACATCTAATTTCAAAGTCAACTGCTAGGAGGTAATGAGAATGGTAGAAATTTGTTCAATCAAAAGCTACAAACCCACACTTGGAATCAGGGAGACCGAAGTCGCAATCAAAAGCATCAAGGATTTTTTTGAAGCAAGGCTTGCAAAAAAGCTTAATCTCACAAGGGTCTCCGCCCCGCTCTTTGTTCATAAGGCTACTGGACTTAATGACAATCTCAACGGAGTAGAGCGTCCTGTTTCCTTTGATGCTCTTTCAATCAAGGATAAAGAAATGGAGATTGTCCAATCCCTGGCAAAATGGAAGAGGCAGGCGCTTAAGAGATATGGATTTGCAAAAGGTGAAGGCCTGTATACCGATATGAACGCCATCAGAAGGGATGAGGACTTGGACTGCCTTCATTCCATATATGTCGATCAGTGGGACTGGGAAAAAATTATCGCGAAGGAGGACAGGACTCCCGAGACTCTGAAGGATATCGTAAAAACCATCTACAGTGTGTTCCTGGATACTGAAGAATATGTTTTCGGGCTTTATCCCCAGTTCAAGCCGGTTCTGCCAAAGGAAATATTCTTTATTACTACACAGGAGCTGGAGAATATGTATCCTGACAAAACACCCAAGGAGAGAGAAAACCTTATCGCAAAGGATAAGGGTGCCGTATTTATAATGCAGATCGGCGCTCCTCTGGAATCCGGTATAAGACATGACGGAAGGGCACCTGACTATGACGATTGGAAGCTCAATGGAGATATAATTTTCTGGTATCCCGTTCTGGAGTGTGCATTGGAGCTTTCTTCCATGGGCATACGTGTTGACGAAGAGGCACTCCTGTATCAGTTGGAGGTATCAGGCTGCGCAGACAGGAAAAAGCTTCCCTTCCACAGCTCTCTGCTTAATGGCGAGCTTCCCTATACAGTAGGCGGAGGAATCGGCCAATCCAGAATATGCATGTACTTTCTGAGGAAGGCCCACATTGGTGAGGTCCAATCCTCAATGTGGCCGGAAAGCATGCAGCAGGAATGTGAAGAAATGGATATTCATCTGTTATAAAAACAAAAAAGGGAAGAATCCGGTGCAACCGTCTTCTTCCCTTTACTCTCAATATTTATGCTTTATTATCCTGTGATACTACGTTTTCACTTTTACTGAAGCTCTGGGCCTGGGCTAACAGCATTCCTGCAAACATGAGCGCACAACCTAAGTATCCTCTTGCCCCCAGGTTTTCACTAAGCATCAATGCACCGCCAAGAGCTGCAAATACTGACTCCATACTGAGAATGATGGCTGCATGTGAAGGTTTGGCATGTTTCTGGGCAATGGCTTGGAGAGTATACGCTATACCCACAGAGAAGAAGCCTCCATAGAGTATGGGAACCAATGCCTGACTGAGGCCGAATATTGATATGTCCTCAAATATTATTGCTACCAAAAGGCTGAGTACTGAACATGCTGCAAACTGTACGAAGGAAAGCTTCAATGCGTCTACTTTCTTGGTAAAATAATCGATAACCAGTATATGTGCAGCCCAGAAGAATGCCCCAATGATCTCAACAAAATCACCCTTTGAAATGGAAAAATCCTCATTGACGCTCAGGAAGTAAAGTCCAGCCACTGCAAGAATCACACCTGCCCATGTGCTGACGCCGATCCGCTGCTTCAGGAAAATACCGAAAAGCGGCACCAGAACTATGTATAAGCCTGTTATGAATGCAGCTTTGCCTGCCGTTGTATAGGCCAGGCCAATTTGCTGCAAGGAAGCTGCCAGAAATAAGATAGAACCTGTAATGACTCCCGGAACTATGGTTTTTACCAGAGAAACCTCTTCAACTGCTTCTGCTGCCTTCTTATTCTTAAAATATATCAGCAGTGGTATTAAGGAAATACTGCCTAGTGCAAACCTTACGCCATTGAAGGTAAATGCACCGACGTATTGCATTCCGACCCTTTGGGCTACAAATGCAAAACCCCATATTGCCGCTGTCAGCATAAGCATAAGGTTAGACTTCATTTCTTGGTTCTTCATTCAAACTTCCCCCTCATATTTTACATGCCAATACTATTCTAACCTGCAATGATATGTAAAAGCAAGGCTTAATACCCAGGTGAACTTATTCACACCCATAGAATTTGCGGGCAAACTTTACTGTTTCCCTGGCATCCTTTGCATAGAAATCCGCACCTATCATTTTTGCATAATCCGGATTTAGCACTGCTCCCCCTACAATTACCCTACAGCCGGGGCAATGCTGCCTTAGGGCTTTAATAGTATCCTCCATGCTTTTTACAGTGGTAGTCATAAGCGCACTTAATCCAACCAAGGCAACCTTTTCCTCCTTGACCTTTTCCACTACCTTTTCAATCTGAACATCTTTCCCAAGGTCATAAACCTCGAATCCGTAGTTTTCAAGCAGTATCTTTACAATATTCTTGCCAATGTCGTGTATATCGCCCTTAACTGTGGCAACGACTATTTTGCCCTTGCTAACCTTCGAAGCACCCTCGGAATTTTGGAGCATATTGTCCTTTATTGCTTCAAAGGCCTTTTTTACCGTTTCAGCAGCCTGTATCAGCTGGGGAAGGAAAATTTCTCCTGACTCGTATTTCTGGCCGACAACATCAAGGGCAGGTATCAGATAGCCATCTACTATTTCCATTCCGTTAAGCTCTTTAAGAAGCTGCCTTACCATTGGTGCGGCCTCCTCCTTCATTCCGTCAATTATAATCTTTTTCAAATCATTACTGCTTTCCTTCTCTTTTGTCGCGGACTTTTCAATACCGGTCGGACAGCTTTTGATATACTCGGCTGCTTCCTTGTCTATATTCCAAAGCACATTATATGCTTTTATTGTATTTACCATGGCTTCTGCCATCGGGTTCAGAATCGGAGCATCAAGTCCTGCAGTCAAAGCCATAGCCAAAAAAGTCCTGTTCAGCAATTCCCTGTCAGGCAGGCCGAAGGACACATTGCTTACTCCGAGAGTGGTCGCAAGCCCAAGCTTTTCCTTTACAAGAGCCACGGCTTTTATTGTCTCCTGGACCTCCTTCTGCTGAGCAGAAGCAGTAAGCACAAGGCAGTCCACTATTATATCCTCTTTGTCTATTCCATACTCTCCTGCTTTTTCAACTATCTTTTCCGCTATTTCCAGGCGGTCTTCCGCTTTTTCAGGTATGCCCCTTTCATCAAGCGTAAGAGCAACAATAAGGCATCCATATTTTTTTGCTATGGGAAATATAGTCTCCATTATCTTCTCTTCACCATTTACCGAGTTTATTATAGGCCTTCCGCTGCATATCCTGGCGGCTGCTTCTATTACACCAGGGCTTACACTGTCAAGCTGCAGCGGAAGATTCACTATGCTCTGCAGCTCTTTTACAGCCTTGACCATCATTGCCTTTTCGTCTATTTCCGGCAGTCCCACATTAACGTCAAGTATGTGGGCACCTGCATCCCTCTGAGCAACTGCCTCCCTCAGCAGATAGTCCATATCAGCATTTCGCAATGCTTCCTTCAATCTTTTCTTACCTGTTGGGTTTATCCTCTCCCCTATTATCTTTGCCCCTTCCCCAAGAACCACTGTTGCTGTTGCCGAGCTTACCGCAGTGTGTTTCTTTACTTCGGGCCTATATGGCTTCAGGCCTGAAATTGCCTTTCTTAACTCCTTTATATGCAAAGGTGTTGTGCCGCAGCAGCCTCCGAGTATTACCGCTCCCAGCTCTGCCATATCCCCCATGTACTTTCCGAATTGCTCAGGGCTTATGTCATAAATGGTCTTTCCGTCCACCAAGGTCGGCAGTCCGGCATTTGGCTGTACTATTACCGGTACGGCTGAATACCTGAGAATCTGGGCAAGGAGCGGCATAATATCCTTCGGTCCGAGAGAGCAGTTGACACCAAGTGCAGCTACTCCCAGATGCGATATTATATTTACCATGGTCATTGGATCAGTGCCTGTAAGGGTTCTGCCGTCAGCCTGAAAGGTCATGGTGCATATTACCGGAAGGGGACTGTTTTCCTTTGCAGCTAAAATTGCAGCTTTGGCCTCATATATATCCGACATGGTTTCAATCAATATTACGTCTGCTCCCGAAGCTGCTCCGGCAATTATCTGTTCCTTAAAGGCGTCATAAGCGTCCCGGAAGGATAACGTGCCGTAAGGCTCCATAAGCTGGCCGATCGGTCCGATATCCTGAGCCACAAATCTGTCTCCTGCAGCTTCTCTTGCTATTTTCAATGCACTCTTTACGACTTCACCAACACTTAACCCTGAATCCTCCAGCTTATATCTATTAGCTCCGAAGGTATTGGTGGTAATTATATCTGCTCCGGCAGCTATATACTCCTTATGTATTTTTAAGATCATATCCGGGTTACTGATATTCAAGCCTTCAGGCAGCTCTCCCCCTTTGAGCCCATAAGCCTGAAGCATGGTACCCATGCCCCCGTCAAATACTAGGAAATTGTCAGCTTTAAGTACTTTACTCATCCTCATCCACGTCCTTTCTGAACATACAATGCTTATCCCCGCAATTTTTGCATTTATGATTTTCTTTGCTGCATTTTTCTCTCTGCATGCCAATGAAAGCTGTTACAGACTTTCTCGGTATCATTATGCTGCTTTCATTTACACTGAGGCCAATTTTTTCATAAGTCTTCAATACTTTTGCTACCTCTCTTTGAATACCTATGGACAAATCTCCATAACCAGGACTATATCTTGATGTTATTTCCAACCCCATATTCCCAGCCTTAGCTTCTATTTCATCTTGAACCGTATCGCAAAGGGATTCTACTGCAGCAGCAGCACATGCATCAAAAATCAACCCCTTTGTCAGGTCTGTCCTTGAATAAAAAGCGATGCGCTTATCTATTTCAAGTCCTAAAGTAACTGCCATTACCGCACATTTTTCGGCTTCAGCCAGGTGTGAAGCAATATCTTCCCCTTTCAGGACAAGAGTAGTACCCTTCAGGCACAACCCTTCCTGTGTTCTCTCAATATCAAATATTTCGTATGTAAAGCTTTTCTTCGAAATGTCCATGACCTCATCAATGCAGGCATCCAGCAGCTTTTCCATATTTTCATCCATGGGCTGCCCCCTATAGCCCATATATCGTAATGCTTCATTTCTATCTATATACATAGTCAGCCCTCCAATTTAATATATGATAAACATAATCCGGCATAAAATGCAAGAAACAATTATCTGATTACTTTTTAAATATATTGACAGGACATATTTTCACGTATTATATTGACAAAAGCTGAAAAACAGAATACAATTTCTTTTAAGTATTAAAAACTAAATATGAACTTATCCAGAGAGGTGGAGGGACTGGCCCTATGAAGCCCGACAACCGGCATTCTCATTCGAA
>CAZUGK010000199.1:0-1737 GCA_964619815.1 uncultured Clostridiaceae bacterium
ATATGACCCTGGAGCTGCCTGAAGGCACGGTTAGAAGAAAAAATATTTCCATAGGCGATATACTGATACTGGGTTGATTTAATTGCCCGATGGTTTTACATGCTTGGAAAGCCTGAATGATAAAAGCGGAGCAATAATTGCTTTCAAAATGTCACCGGGAACGAATGGGAGTGCTCCGAATATTACTGCCTTGTCGATGCCAATACCTGTAACATAGTTCAACCATAAAACACCAAAGACATATACAATAAGTATGCCTCCTATTGCATTCACAGCCAGAAGCCGTATGAAAGAAGGCTTTTTCCCTTTCAAAATTGAGATAAATACTGCCCCTGCAAGAAAGCCGATAAGATAGCCTCCGGTTTTTCCGAAAATAATGCCCAAGCCTGCACCACCGCCGGAAAACACAGGCAGGCCTGCAGCACCCATCAATAAGAATACAATCACACTTACAGCAGCATGCCTGACAGGCAGCAGGCTTCCTGCCAGCATAACCGCAAGGGACTGGGCTGTTACCGGAACTGTGGAGAAGGGTAGAGGTATTGAGATATACCCGGAAACTGCTATTAGTGCGGCGAATATCGATATGTAGCTCAAGTCCCTTATTGAAAATCTCTTCTGCATATTAAACCCCCTAAATTGAATATGATGCTTACAAAATCTATTATAATTAAGCCGGCTCATATTGTCAACCAAATAATAAAACAAGGTTAACAATCTGACTTAAAAGAATACGTGCAGCCACTAGCACACGTAAATTCTTTTTAAGCCATTACCGGCTGTACAGCATTTTGTAATTCCAGAAGAGGTAAGGGTTTGCTTATCAGGAAGCCCTGTATCTCATCGCAATCCATTTGCTTCAGCATTGACAGCTGTTCTATAGTTTCCACACCTTCTGCAGTCACTTTTAATTTCAGGCTGTGAGCCACATCGATTATAGATTTGACAATAGCCTTGGTATTCTGGTCATTTTCCATATCACATATAAAGGACCTGTCTATCTTCAAAATATGTATCGGGAAATACCTTAAATAGTTGAGGGAGGAATAGCCTGTGCCGAAATCGTCGATTGATATTTTTACCCCCATCTCGCTCAGTTTTTTTAAGATTTTTATTGTAAAATCAACATTCTCCATTGCGGTAGTCTCTGTAATTTCAAGCTCCAGCAGAGATGGAATGAAGCAGGTATCCTTTAATACCTGCTCTATGGTATCCACGAGGTTGTGGTTCCTGAACTGGTATGCTGAAAGGTTTACCGAGAGCCTTAACGGCTTTTTATATATTTCCATAAGAACCTTATACTGTGAGCAGGCAGTTTTAAGCACCCAAGTATCAAGCTGCTTTATCATGCCTGTTTCTTCTGCGATGGGAATAAATACTCCTGGGTTTATAACTCCTCTTACGGGGTGGTTCCATCTGATAAGGGCTTCCATTCCAACTATAGCCCCTGTGCTGCTGTTGATTTTCGGCTGATAGTGGAGAGTCATTTCATTACGTTCAACTGCTGTACGCAAGTCCTTTGTAAGGGAGAATCTTTCTATTAGCTTTTTGTCATCAATTACTTCATAGCTTTGATATGTATTTCTGCCATTTTCTTTTGCGTTATAAAGGGCAGTATCTGCATGCCTGACTATCACTTCGGATTCTGAGCCGGCATCAGGGTATACGGCTATTCCTATACTGGCTGTAATATATAATTCATGTCCATCAACATTATATACAAATCCCAGTTCCGAT
>CAZUGK010000199.1:1766-6102 GCA_964619815.1 uncultured Clostridiaceae bacterium
CCTGATCTGCATCTTCAATTTGGGGCATCAGTATTGTAAACTCATCGCCGCCCATTCTGGCTAAAACATCATTTCCATTAAGGACTTTTATAAGCCTTTTTGTTGCCTGCTGCAGCAGCTTATCTCCGATATTATGGCCCAGGGTATCATTTATATTCTTGAAATAATCAATATCGATGATCAGAACAGCCAGCTTGTTATTGTTCAAAAACGCATTCTCAAGAGCGCTGTTCAGATACTCATTGAACAGCTTCCTGTTGGGCAGGTCAGTCAAGCTGTCGTAGTACTCATGATATTTGATGGTTTCCTCGGCATGCTTCTTATCGGATATATCCTGGAACACAACTAATGTGCCTATTATCTCATTCAAGTCATTTTTAATCGGGGATGCAGAGCCAAGTATAAGGTGCTGGGATCCCCCCTGTGATATAAGGATATTAAGGTTGTTGAAATTAACAGGGCAGCCTTTGTTCATAACTTCTTTTACAGGAACTTCATATCTGGTGCCACGGTTCGTATCTACGATATTAAGAATCTCGTCCAGGGGTTTGTTTATGGAATCCTTTTCAGTAAATCCGGTAAGCTGTTCAGCTGCATGATTCATAAAGGTTATTCTGCCCTGTTCATTGACTGCAATTACGCCGTCCGTTATGCTTAAAAGCGTCGTTCGAAGCAGCTCATGCTCCTTTTTCAGGTTGCTGGTTGACTTATCTACCATTCTGCGAAGCTGTTTTATAATTACATTAACAAATATTGCACTGGTCAAAATTATAAATCCGGCAAGCAATCCTAAGTACAGAATTATTTTTCGACTGTTGGCATTATAATAATCGGAGTGCCTGTAAAAGTACTTTTGATAGGCTTGCTCATAAAGACCTGATTTCTGAAGCTTATCTATTTGTTCATTCATGAACTTAACCAGCTCAGGTTTTGTTTTGCTTACACCAAAGGCCAGCTCCACCGGGTATATATCAATAATTTGAGGAGCTATCACGTTGGTCAGTTGGTGCTTTACCAGCAGATAATTTGTTACCTCCTGATTACCAAATACAATATCGATCTTGCCATCTTTGACAGCTTGTATTCCTTCCTCCAGATCATTAAAGGCAAAGTAGTTTTTTATGCCAAGCTCATTTCGAAGTATTGTCTCCGAATAGTCTGACTTTTGGACGCCTACCCTGTAGTTTGCGATATCAGCAATTTCTTTGATATCAATATTATTTTTGGCATAAACCGCTCTATAGGTTTTGATTACAGGTTTGGTAAACAGTATTTCCTTTTTTCTGGATTCCGTCACAGCAACTAAACCGCAGATGTCAATTTCATTTCTTATAATCCTGTCATATACATTGCTCCAGGTATCTGAAGAATAACTGACATTATAATTGCCCGCACTTAATATCATTCTTCCAAGGTCCAGCCCGAAGCCATGAACTTCATCACCTGAGGAAAATTCAAAAGGAGGGTGGCTTCCGTCAACCTGGTATATGACATCCTGGGGAGGTTCCTCAATATAAAAAATGCTTGAAGCGAAAGTGGAGAATGACAAGGCTGCAGCGGCCACAAGCAAAATAATTATTTTTCTGATTATATTCGACATCTATTACCCACCAACTTCCGCAATAAATTTCATCCAACTGGGCAATGTTAGTTATATATATCACAATATATACATATTCTGCATAGGTCTCCATTTTCCTCTAATTTTATGTATAAATTACAAAAGAATTGTCGACAATTGTCTATTTATAAAAAATGCATCAGGGGCTTTAGTTATAGATTATATAAAGGCTTATAATAGGGTACATAAGCAAAATAAAGGACCTGTGAAAAATCACAGATCCTTTGGAACATTTATATGTTTCTATTATACTAAGCCCTGAGCCTTCATAGCTTCTGCAACCTTCAGGAAGCCGGCGATGTTAGCACCTGCAACCAGGTTGTAGCCAAATCCGAAATCTTCAGAAGCTTTCATTGCGTTATTGTGAATATTGATCATGATATGGTGAAGCTTTTCGTCAACTTCTTCTGCTGTCCATGAAAGTCTCATGCTGTTCTGGGACATTTCAAGAGCTGATGTAGCAACTCCGCCTGCATTAGCAGCCTTTGAAGGTCCGACGATTACATTGTGCTCAAGGAAGTACTCAACTGCTTCATTTGTACATGGCATGTTGGCAGCTTCGCAAACATATTTGATGCCGTTTGCTACTATCTGTTTTGCATGCTCTAACTGGATGTCGTTCTGAGTAGCAGCCGGTATTATGATATCAGCTTTAACGTTCCACGGCTTTTCTCCAGGATAGAACTTAGCACCGTATTTGTCGGCGTAGTCCTGAACCTTGTCTCTTCCGGAATTACGCATTTCAAGCATATAGTCTATCTTTTCTCCTACAACTCCGTCAGGGTCATAGATGTATCCGTCAGGACCGGAAAGTGTAACAACTTTTCCGCCCATTTCTGCAACCTTTATACATATACCCCAAGCAACGTTACCAAAGCCGGAAATTGCTACTGTCTTACCTTTGATTGAATCGCCTTCATGCTTCAGCATTTCATTACAGAAGTAAGTAACACCATAGCCTGTAGCTTCTGGTCTGATCAAGCTTCCGCCATATGGAAGGCCTTTGCCTGTGAGCACTCCGTTTTCAAATGCGCCTTTGATTCTTCTGTACTGACCATAGAGATATCCGATTTCTCTTCCGCCAACACCTATATCCCCTGCAGGAACGTCAACGTCAGGTCCGATAAATCTGTAAAGTTCAGTCATGAAGCTCTGGCAGAACCTCATTATTTCTGCATCTGACTTTCCTCTTGGGTCGAAGTCAGATCCGCCCTTGCCGCCGCCTATTGGAAGGCCTGTCAAGGAGTTCTTGAATATCTGTTCAAAACCAAGGAATTTGATGATTCCTATATATACTGAAGAATGGAATCTCAAACCTCCCTTGTATGGTCCAATAGCTCCGTTGAACTGTACTCTGAAGCCTCTGTTAACCTGTACCTTGCCGTTGTCATCTACCCACGGCACTCTGAATATAAACTGTCTTTCTGGCTCAACTAGCCTTTCCATTATACCAAGTTCAATAAAATCCGGGCGCTTTTCAAGAACTGGTACTAAGGAATCAAGTACTTCCCTAACAGTCTGATGAAATTCTGGTTCTCCAGGATTTCTTTTTACGACTCTTTCGTAGAGTTCATCGCAGTATTGTTTTGCGTTCATAGGTATCTCCCTCCAAATATTATTTTTTGTCTGTACAATGCTGTCAAAATTACGAGTTTTTAAACCCATTATATAATATATCTTTTAACTGCGCCCACCTATATTATATAACAAGTTGCCAAATAAAGAATAGTTTTTTAAAAAATTTCCTTCATTTATTTTGAATTATGCATAAAAAATTTCACAAATTAGTATAGCACATAAGCGTTATTTGGCTATATAATATGTTTCGATATAAAAGGAAAAAATCCTGCGTAATTTTTAACAATTTGTAAAATGAAAAGATGTTTTTCGCAAAGAATATAGTTAATAAAATCTTCACTGTGCGGTTTATACTGTATTATTGTATAATATATGCTTAGAGACATGATAAAAGAGTGATATAAAAAGGAGAAGCGCCAATGGGCAACAGACAGAGGATTGATAAGATACTTTCCAACATGGGGTATGGTACCAGAAAGGAAGTTAAGGAGCTTATTAAGAGCGGTTTGGTTGAAATTGACGGGGTTGTGGTTAAGGACTCCGGACAGCAGGCAGATGCCGAAGCCCAGGGAATCAGGGTTGGAGGCAGCAGGCTCCTTTATAGGAATTACATATACATATTGATGAATAAGCCTCAGGGAGTAATATCTGCAACCGAGGATAACCGTGAGAAGACGGTAGTCGATTTGCTGCCTGATGAACTCAAGGTCTTTGATCCATTTCCTGTAGGCAGGCTGGACAAGGATACTGAGGGCCTTTTGCTGCTTACAAATGACGGACAGCTTTCACATAGGCTGCTTTCCCCCAAGAAGCATGTGCCTAAGACCTACATGGCGAAAGTCAGGGGTAGGGTGACTGAGGAGGATGTGGAAGCCTTCAGCAAGGGCATAACCTTGGAGGACGGATACAAAACCATGGCATCAAGACTTTTGATATTAGAGCAGGGAAGTATTTCATCAGTTGAGATTACAATATATGAAGGTAAGTTTCATCAGGTTAAAAGAATGTTTAAGGCAGTGGGTAAGGAGGTCATATACCTGAAGCGTATTTCAATGGGTGAATTGAAATTGGATGAAAGCTTGGAACCGGGTGATTTCAGGGAGCTTAACGAAAAAGAACGAAAAATTACAGGGATAG
>CAZUGK010000200.1:0-6089 GCA_964619815.1 uncultured Clostridiaceae bacterium
GCTATAACTAGTATGAACGCTATGGTCTGCATATACCCTATTCCAAGCGGTATAAGTATAAAGTACTGAACCATCCAAGTTATTACCGATGCCAGACCCATAACGAAAGTAACTGCCAAGCTCATTCCTATTGCTGTCTCTACCTTCTTTGACACTCCCAAGAACGGGCAAATACCCAAGAACCTGGAGAGGACAAAGTTATTAATAAATATCGCACTTATCAGTATTAATCCCAGTCTCATCTTTATCCTCCTCCTTAGCTCTTCTTAAGACTCATAATTTTATTAAATGCAGCAATCGAAAGTCCAAACACCATGAAGCCTCCTGGCGGTAATATCATAATGAGCGCAGGCTCAAAATTTGCTCCGAATAACTGTATTCCGAAGAAAGTTCCTGCTCCGAGGATTTCTCTTACAGAACTTATTATTGTCAGAGCAGCTGTGAATCCAAGACCCATGCCTAAACCATCCATAACTGAATTCAAAGGCGGGTTCTTTGCTGCAAAGGATTCTGCTCTAGCCAGGATTATACAGTTAACAACAATAAGCGGTATGAATATACCCAGTTGCTTGTCCAGTTCCGGCGAAAATGCCTGTATAAGCATCTGAACCGCTGTAACAAATGTGGCTATGACTACAACGTATATCGGAATTCTAACCTCATTTGGCACTATCTTCTTTATAAGTGATATTATAAGGTTTGAGCCTATAAGAACTGCTGCCGCAGCAACCCCCATACCAATGCCGTTAAACACAGCTGTTGTAACAGCGAGTGTAGGACAGGTTCCAAGGACCAACCTGAACGTAGGATTCTCTTTTAAGAGTCCATTACTAAAATCCTTCATAAGATTCATTATTTTCACCTCCAAATTTTATTTACCTGATAATTCCTTTGCCGCATCTAAGGCCTGGTTAACTCCGTCCGTAACTGCCCTTGATGTGATTGTCGCACCTGATAATGCAGCAATCTCATTATCCTTTGGAGTACCGCTCTTTATAACGTTTATTGGGTTGCCCCATACTTTCCCATTGAACTGCTCCTGGAATTTCGGAGTTGCAGCATTTTTGCCAAGTCCCGGAGTCTCATTGTTGTTGCCAACCTTTATTCCCTGTACTGTACCATCAGTTGTAACACCTACAACCACTTCAACAGCACCACCGTAACCCTTGGGTGCCACTTTTACTGCGTAGCCGGCTAAATTTCCGCCAGACTTTGCAGTATATATTTCAGTAACAAAACTATATTTTTCATTGGATTTTATAGTAGAAAAAGTGCTGTCATCCAGCTTCTCAAATGCATCCGCTCCGGGAAGCACAGCTTTTCTTGCTTCATCACTGGCTTTAACAAGCTGTTCCTGAATTTTATCATAGGTTATTTCATTCGTATAACCCAAAAGTGCAGCCGCAATTGCGCATACAATCAACAATATTCCAGCTAATTTTATATAATCACGCACTTTTCTTCACCTCCCCGAATTTCTTTGGCATTGTATACCTATCAATAAGAGGTGTAGCAAGATTCATTAAAAGTATTGAATAAGAAACGCCCTCAGGATAGCCTCCGTAGAATCTTATAAGTGAAGTTAAGAAACCGCAGCCAATGCCGAAAATTATCTGCCCTTTTGCAGACATTGGTGATGTCGAATAATCAGTAGCCATGAATATTGCACCAAGGAAAAGTCCGCCGGCAAATATCTGATAAACCATTACGGAAGGATTAAAGCCTCCAAATAGGAATGTAAATACAGCTACAGTTCCTATATATGCAACAGGTATTCTGTGGCTTATTACTCCCCTGTATAAAAGGTACGCACCGCCTATGATGAGTGCCAATGCAGATGTTTCTCCTATAGTTCCACCCACATTTCCTATAAAAAGATCCCATATGCCCGGCAGTGCTTGTCCAGCCGCTTCAACTCCGCCTTTTGCAAGAGCAAGCGGTGTAGCTGTCGAAACAGCGTCTGCACCGGGAGCAACCCAGCCTGTCATCCTTACAGGCCATGAAGCGAGCAACATTGCTCTCGCTGCCAAAGCAGGGTTTATAAAGTTGAAGCCCAATCCTCCAAAGCACTGCTTGGCCACTGCAATTGCAAATATCGAACCAACCGCTACTATCCAAAGAGGAAGTGTAGCCGGCACGTTAAAAGCAATAAGTATTCCCGTAACTACAGCACTCAAGTCATTAACCGTAACAGGCTTGCCCATTATCTTCTGCATAACAGCTTCAGCAGCCACTGCGAAAACGACAGCAGTTACTGTAAGTGTCAAGGCTCTGAATCCGAAATAAAATACTCCGGCAAAAAGCGCAGGCATAAGTGCAATTATAACATCCAGCATTATCCTCTGAGTAGTTTCCCCAGATCTGATATGTGGCGATGATGATACCAAAAATCTAGTGTTTTCCATGTTTTTCCCTCCCATCACTTAGACTGGGCTTTTTTACGCCTAGCCAGTATCTCGCGTTTTGATACCCTAATTGAATCAACAAGCGGTCTCTTGGCAGGGCATACAAAAGAACACGATCCACATTCTATACAATCCATGGCATTTAATGCCTCAGCCTGTTCATGCCTGTTTGCAAGAGAGGCTGCACTTATATTTACAGGCATTAAATTAATTGGGCATACTTCTACACATTTTCCACATCTTATGCAATTGGAAGGTTCAGGCAGTCTTGCTTCCTCTTCGGAAAGCACAAGAATCCCCGATGTGCCTTTAATAACCGGTATATCCAAGGAGAATTGGGTTATACCCATCATTGGTCCCCCTGCAATAATCTTCCCTACTTTACCTTTAAGACCTCCGCAATGTTCAATTACTTCCTTGAAGGAAGTACCTATCTTTACTAAAAGGTTCTTGGGATTATTTACTCCGGCACCTGTAACTGTAACTATTCTTTCGATCAACGGCATACCGGTCTTTATAGCTCTTGCTACTGCAGCAGCTGTTCCAACATTATTGACCACTACTCCTGCATCAGCAGGCAGTCCGCCTGAAGGAACCTCACGGTTTGTGCATGCATAAATAAGCTGTTTTTCAGCACCCTGCGGGTATTTTGTCTTTAACGCCACTACTTCAATTTCTTCAATGCCTTTAGCAGCTTCAAAAACCTTTTCTAATGCATCCGGTTTGTTGGTTTCAATACCTATATAGCCTTTTTTCACTCCCAGTGCTTTCATAAGCGCCTGCAACCCAAACACCACATCTTCGGGATATTCAAGCATCAACCTGTGGTCTGAAGTTAGATATGGCTCACATTCAGCACCGTTTAATATTACTGTATCCACCTTCTTATCAGGTGGCGGAGCCAGCTTCACATGGGTTGGAAAAGTTGCACCACCCATACCTACTATACCGGCTTCTCTGATTATGTTTTTTACATCCTCTTGTGTAAGGGTAGAAAGGTCACCCTTTGGAGCAATGTCAGCAGATACGGTATTTTGCATGTCAGACTCTATAACCACACATGGCACAGCCATTCCTCCGGAATAAAGCCTTGGCTCTACAGCCACAACCTTTCCTGATACACTTGAATGTACAGGAGATGATACAAAACCTTTAGCTTCCCCTATTTTCTGCCCTACCTTTACCTCATCCCCAACCTGAACAACAGGTTCACAGGTCGCACCAATATGCTGCTGCATAGGGATAACAACAACTTTAGGTTCCTTTACCCTTTCAATTGCCAGGCTCTCAGTAGCTTTCTTACTGTGCGGTGGATGAGTTCCGCCCTTGAACGTCAATGTTCTAATATTCAATTTGCTCACCCCTTAATTTATATAAATATTGGTAATATTGGAGGTATTTTTTGAGACCGTGTAAACTCACAATTAGTAATTATTCGACGCATGTATACAAAATCCTTTCGTTATACTAGATAATATTTTAACATGCACTGGACAGATACGAGCAAATATAAGTATTGTATACACTATGTCATTTACACGTTTTTGAATACGCTCCGGATATAGGAATGCATCCTAATGTTTTGATCGGTTATCACTCATCTAAACACTTATATTATTTGTTAAAATGATAATACTATTTTCGAGGTGAAGAGTGTATATGGTAATAATTTACAACTGCTATGGAGGGACACATTCTTCTATACTTGCATCCGCTGTACATCTAAAAAAGCTACCAACCGACAGAGTGCCAACGAAGCAGGAGATATTGGAAACCGAGTATATTAACAAACTGACTTACAGTGATATGGGACGTCTTATATTTCATGGAGTAGATGATGATGGCAACCGTGTGTTTACCATAGGCCGCGGCACCTCAAAAGCTTTAGTGCCTGCTATGCGTAATCTGGCTATTGCCTTATGCAAGGAGAAAGGTATAGAAGAGCACTTCCTGTTCATCAATTGCTCACCTACAGTGCCTCCGTTGATGACTTTGGGAGGTTTCTTCTCAAGAGGCCTTCACATTCATTTTATTGGAGTACCGCTTTTAGTGGCAGGTGCTCGCCAGACATATTATAATATAGCAAATCTGGTTGAAAAGTCAAAGGAAATATGTCGTGAAAAATCCAGAGAATGCCTTGTCATCGATATTGATGAAAAAGGCCGGCTCAGTTTCTTTAACTGAACCGGCCTTTAAAGCCTTTATTATTTCTTTACTATTGCCTTGAACGGGCATTTCTGCATGCATACTCCGCACTTTGCACATTTGCTGGAGTCTATTTTGTAAGCACTCTTCGGCTGTCCCGAGATGCAGGAGGCCGGACAATTCTTGGCACATATTCCGCAGCCCTTACACTTGTCTTCAAGTATTGTATAGTTCAGCAGTGCCTTACATACTCCTGCCGGACATCTTTTTTCCTTGATATGAGCTTCATACTCATCTCTGAAATATTTGAGAGTAGAAAGTACAGGATTCGGAGCTGTCTGCCCCAATCCGCAGAGAGCTGAGTTCTTGATGTTCTTTGCAAGGTTTTCAAGCTTCTCTATGTCTCCGTCCTCGCCCTTGCCTTCAGTTATTCTTTCAAGGATTTCAAGCATTCTCTTTGTACCTTCACGGCATGGTGTACACTTGCCGCAGGACTCATCAACCGTGAAATCCAGGAAGAACCTTGCTATATCAACCATACAGTTATCTTCATCCATTACTATGAGTCCGCCGGAGCCCATCATTGACCCAAGAGCGATAAGGTTCTCATAGTCTATCGGCACATCTATGTGGCTTGCCGGTATGCATCCCCCTGAAGGTCCGCCTGTCTGTGCGGCTTTGAATTTCTTGCCGTTAGGACAGCCTCCACCGATTTCATATATAACTTCCCTCATGGTTGTTCCCATAGGAATTTCAACCAAACCTGTGTTGCTTATCTTTCCGCCGAGTGCGAATACCTTTGTACCCTTGCACTTTTCTGTTCCCATACTGGCAAACCATTCAGGGCCTCTGTTGAATATTACGGGTATGTTTGCATATGTCTCAACGTTATTCAGTATCGTAGGCTTTCCAAATAAGCCTTTGACTGCCGGGAACGGAGGCCTCGGCCTTGGCATACCTCTCTGGCCTTCTATAGAAGCCATAAGAGCTGTTTCCTCTCCACAAACGAAAGCACCTGCACCAAGTCTAACTTCCAAGTCGAATTTGAAGCCTGTACCCATTATGTTATCTCCAAGAAGTCCGTATTCCCTGGCTTGACCTATTGCAATACCAAGACGTTTAACAGCAATAGGATACTCTGCTCTGCAGTAAATATATCCCTGGTTGGCACCAATAGCATAACCTGCTATAGCCATTGCTTCGATTACCGAATGAGGGTCTCCTTCCAGTACGCTTCTGTCCATGAATGCTCCTGGATCCCCTTCGTCGGCGTTACACAAAACATACTTCTGTTCGTTTTGTGATTTCGCTGCGAAATCCCACTTCATACCTGTTGGGAATCCGGCGCCGCCTCTGCCCCTGAGTCCTGATTTCTTTACTGTTTCTATTACCTCTGCCGGTGTCATTTGAGTAAGCACTTTTTCAAGAGCCTTGTAACCGTCAAAAGCTATATATTCATCGATATTTTCCGGATTAATGACACCACAGTTTCTTAATGCAACCCTGACCTGTTTCTTATAGAAATCAACCTCTTCGATT
>CAZUGK010000201.1:0-6087 GCA_964619815.1 uncultured Clostridiaceae bacterium
TTTGTAGAGACGTTTACTCCTTCCGGCTAAATTACCCGAATCACAGGATCAGCTTGGAAAAGCTCTTCTCTATAAGCATGTCCAGTTTTATTTCATTCGTATTCTTCCCTGATTACTTTCTGGTAGTAAAGGTAGAGAGCAGTTCCAGGACCAAGCCTGAGGCTATTAGCAGAGGACCTGCAATAGAAACCGGAAATCCTGTTGTTATAAACAATACGCCTATTATTATCAGAACCGCTCCGATAACAGATATTAACCTCCCTATCAGCATATTCTTCACCTCCCTCCCATTGGCAGAGTATGCTTGTACACAAAATAATGTGACAAGCCTATGACTGTAATTTTTTTCACACAATACTTGATTTTTATGTAAAGCTGCATTATAATTACAATATACCATATGGGGGTATGGGTAGCATGTTTGAAGGAGTGAAGAAATGGATATAAGAATAACAGAAAGAGCTGAAGAAGAGTTAAACAGCATGGACTCAAAAAGCTTCAGAATTGTAATGGAAGGCTATGGCTGATCAGGTCCATATTTTGGATTGGCTCAGGGTGAGCCACAGGTTGGAGAAGTAACAGTGGAAAAGAACGGCAGAACTTTCTCAGCAGAAAGAGAAGTCGCCGATGTAGTCAATTATTTTGAAATTGACTACTATAAGGGCTGGCTGAGAAAAGGCTTTGTGATATATGTAAACGGTTCAAGAAGATCCTGCTGATATAGGAAAAATTATAGGGATATTTGAAAGGCTATATGCGCAAAGAACTGCACATATAGCCTCTTTTTTTAGTCAATGTTGTCGGCGCACATTGGGCAAAGCATATCGCCGTCAGTCGGCTCACCGCAAAAAATACAGCAATCACATGGGCCGGAATCCGTATCACAGAAACTATTAAGGACAATCGGCGGTATGAGGCTGCCGTCTATAAGTATTACTTCGTACAGGCCTTTTGTGAGGATACATATATAAACCTAAACCATACTGCTTGGTTATAACAGCTGTACCGGGCTTCATAACATCACCTCCGCATATTTCCTTGATAAAATATACGACCGGCAGATGAAATGAATACTAATTATTGACAATATGGACTAAAAATTGCATAAAATTTGCCGTTTTGAATTGGAGCAGATGTTTTTATAAAAGTACATCCATAGACCGGCTGAATTAAGCGGATGATTAGAAAAAGATCTACAAATGCCGGCAAAATAACAAAGTATCCAAAGCATTGGAATTCAAGGTTTTGGATACTTTGTTATTTGTTATTGAAATAGAATAATCAGAATAATAATGAATAATTCTCTTTAAATATCCTGCGGACACTATTAACATGTCGCAGCATAAGCGCTTCGGCTAATTCATCATCCCGATTCTTTATTGCTTCTAAAATCGCAGAATGCTCAGCATAAGACTGACTGCTCCTGCCTGGGATCAGAATAGTTTTGGTATTATATTTGCGCATCTGGTTTTTCAGATTGACAGTCAAGTCTACAGCAGTACGGTTTGGGCATGCATCATAGATTATTTGATGGAAAACCTGGTTGTTTTGTGAATATTGTACTAACTCACTATTATCGTAATGCTTTTTCATTGTATTAAGCGTTTCTTCCAATTTTGAAATCTGCTCTTCGGAAAAAGCAGGCACAGCCCTACGTACGATAAAGCCTTCCAAATTTGCTCTTAATTCCAGGTATTCCAAAACTTCTTCCAATGAATAGGATCTCACTTTGGCCCCTTTGTTCATTTCAATAGTAACAAGTCCTTCCTTTTCAAGAAGAAGTAAGGACTTTTTTATTGTGTTACGACTGACGCCATACTGATTAGAAAGTTCTTGTTCGCGTAGACTTTCGGAAGGGGAATACTCACCTTTATGTATCTTACTTTTTATGGATTCGTATACTTCCATTGTCTGATTTGCCATAAAAGCTCCTTTCTAAACAATAATATATAGGTAATATATTCTAAATTCTATACAATTGTTGAACAATGTTATAAATCAATCATAACATGAATAAACATTTTGTCAAGCTTAAGTTGATTCGTATTTTATCTGGCAGATAGATTTCTATGAACAAATATCTATAAAAAGGTTAACATATAGTGAACTGGCGTACTTTGAAGAGCAATTTGCATTCATTTTTTATTAATAAATGGATAATGATTAAAATATTACCATGGCATAAACATATGAATTTTCGGATTTAAATTGACAAGTAAAATAATGGAGTGTTATACTAAGAATAAATTATTGAGCAAAATTGTTAAACAATATTGCTGAACGCTGGAAAGGAGATTAAGATTAATGAAGGATTTAATCAGAGGTGCGTATGATTTGCATGTGCATTCAGCACCGGACGTGCTTCCGCGAAAGATGGACGATCTGGAGATGGCACAGCGTATCATTGACGCAGGCATGGCGGGATATGCCATCAAATCACATTATTTTTGTACTGCAGAGCGTGCGGCACTAGTTAATAAATTATATCCTGAGTGTAATGCAATTGGTGCTATTACACTAAATAGTTCTGTAGGAGGTATAAATCCTATAGCGGTGGAAATGGCAGTTCGTGCGGGTACAAAAATCGTATGGTTCCCGACTTGTGATTCTGAATATGAACTTTCTCATGTATTTAACGGTGACCCGAATAAAAAACTTCCTTATTGGGCCCAGATAATCACAGAGCTTAAAGAGGACGGCATAAAAACGCCGACCATAAAACTCCTGGATGAGAATGGGAAGCTTAAAGATGAAGTTTATGATGTAATAGATGTTATAGCAAAGAGGAATATAATACTTGCAACCAGTCACTCATCCCACGAAGAGACCTTCGCGTTAGTCAAGGCTGCTCATGAGCGAAAAGTGGACAAGATTATCATTACCCATGTAGATTTTCCTACTACCTTCTACACTATTGATGAGCAAAAGGAACTTGCCAAGTACGGTGCATATATGGAGCATTGCTACACTACCTTCGCAACAGGCAAGGTTGACTTTGAAACTACATTGGCGCAGATACGCGCTCTAGGACCTGACAGTGTTATTATCGGTACAGACCTTGGACAAAAAACTGCAATTTATCCTGATGAAGGCATGTTGGAATTTGCAACTAAATTGTATGAAGGCGGCTTCACTGAGAAGGAAGTCAGAAAGATGACGGTTGATAACAGTACTGCATTAGTAGGCTAATTTATTACTCATTAAAAGGTAAGTTGATTTGTAATGTAAAGGAGATTAATACCATGATCAAAGGGAAGAAAATGTTGGTTGTCAGTGCCCACGCAGCTGATTTTGTCTGGCGTTCAGGCGGTACAATTGCAAAATATATTAAAGAGGGGGCAGAAGTGACTGTAGTAGTATTAAGCTTTGGCGTTAGAGGCGAGTCCAATGATTTGTGGAAACAGCCTGATGCTACTGCAGATTCAGTAAAGGAAATTCGTAAAATCGAGACAATGGCTGCTGCCGAGATTTTAAATGTTAAGAACATCGAATTCTGGGACCTTGTAGACTATCCTATGGAATTCAATTCAGAGCTTAAGGAACGCATGGTACGAAAAATCCGTGAGACACAACCGGATATTATCATCACTCATGACCGCTTTGACTATTTGAATCCTGATCACAACAGGGTCAGCGAATTCGTATTTGAATGCAGTGTAATGTCCAATTCAAGCGGTGTGAGATTGGAAGGCACTAAGGTTACAAAACAGATGAGAATATTCGGATTTGAACCGCACCAGACAGAAATGAGCAACTTTAAACCGGACAGCATAATCGATATAACAGATGTTTATGAGCAAAAGATAGCTGCCATGAAATGTTTCAAGGCACAAAGCCATTTGATAGAATATTATACTCAACGTGCATTTATGCGCGGTAATCATGCAAGAAGAGTCTCAGGAAACAATTCCTACAAATATGCTGAAAGCTTCGCAAATTACTTTCCAACTGCAGGACCTGAGCTGTATTAAGAGGAGGATAAAAATGAATAATGAAAACTATAGGCCTCTTCCGGAACTAATACCACAGGACATAATTGACCGTGTTTCAAAATTGAATGCTGCCCAACTGTGTGACGGAATGAACGGTATGGGAATATTCCGCAACGGATGCATGGACGCTTCCATGATGCCGGTTGATTCCTCCATGAGAGTGGTAGGAACCGCTTGCACGGTAGCTACCGAAGACGGAGATAACTTCCCTATTCACGTGGCTATTTACCAGGGCAAGCCGGGATACGTCCTGGTGGTGGATGGTAAGGCATATACCGAAAGGGCATATATGGGAGACTTGATGGTTGGAGCATCCAAAGCAATTGGCCTGAACGGTATTGTGATTGACGGTTATGTAAGGGATAAAGAGGGCTTAAAGGAATTAGGCCTGCCGGTATACAGCAAGGGCTTTATGCAGCGCAGTCCGGACAAGAAAGGTCCGGGGAAAATTAACGTTCCGGTTTACTGCGCAGGAATTACAGTCAATCCGGGAGATTTGGTAGTAGGTGATTATGATGGGGTGACTGTTGTACCAAGAGAACGTATTCTCGAAGTGCTGGAGAACGCTGAAAAGAAAGCGGCATATGAAGCGAAGAGAGAAGAGGCAATTGGCAACTATGCCAAGTGCCGCCGGGAAGGAAAGGAACTTCCTGATATTGCACCAGCTTGGGTTACTGAAATGCTCAACAAATAACGGCATTTTAACGTAATAGGATTTATTAAAAGGGGTAAGGAACATCAATAATTTATTTTAGAAAGGGTGTAAATAATGAGAAAAAGAGTAACTAGCATTATCCTGGCCACTGTACTTAGTTTATCTGTAGTTCTAACAGGCTGTTCAAACAGCTCAGCAGGCGGAGCCTCTGCACCGGAAGCTACCAAACCGGCGAAAAAGCAGGATGTTGTAATTGGTACCGGAGGAACAGCGGGAACCTACTATGTAATTGCAGCTGCGATGGCTTCTGCTATTAACAACAATTCTCAAACAATCAACGTAATTGCACAACCTTCAAAAGGATCTGTTGAAAACCTTAATCTTGCTCACAGCGGCGATATTCAAATGGGTATGTCAAACTCCGACGGCGTATACTTCGCTGCAAATGGAACAAATATGTATGAAAAAACCGGGAAGCTCAATATATCAGGCTTGATGTCCTTATATATGAGTGCAGGACAGATGGCCACTTTAAAAACTTCCGGTATAGAAACCTATGCAGATTTAAAAGGTAAAAAGGTTGTTCTGGGGCCACCTAGCACAACAATAGTTGAAATGTCAAAAGCAATACTGACTGCTTATGGAATTGACCCTGAAAAGGATATAACTCCTTATTATCTTTCATTTGATGAAGGACTTCAGAAGCTGACTGACGGAGAGGTCGATGCATCCTTCTTTGTTGCAGGTATTCCTACTTCAGCAATGATCAATGCAACTTCAACAGGTAATGTCAAGCTTGTAGACGTTGATCAGGAAATAATAGATAAAATTGCTGCAGAGAAACCTTACTACATTCCTTTCAAGATACCTGCCGGAACCTACAAGGGAACTGACAAGGATATAAATACTTTCAAAATCATGACTGAAATATTCGTTAACAACGACGTTCCTGAAGAGGTAGCATATGAATTCGTAAAACAGGCTTTGGAAAATATCGATGAATATAAAGAAGCCCATGTTGTTGCAAAGGAAATAACTCCAGAAACCGCTGTAAAGACAAGTGCCCCGCTTCACCCGGGTGCGGCTAAATATTACAAGGAAATCGGAGTACTTAAATAAGAGCACATAAAGTATTGTGATGCAATGATTATCAAGGTCGGGTTCCCTTCTAATATTCCGGCCTTGATGGACATTGCGGCATGTTACCAGCAAACCATGAAAGATTGATAAGAGTTATGTAGAGTGCAATTGATTGGAGGTATATAATGGAAACGATTGCAAAAGAGTCTCCAGGTAAAAAGAATCTATTAAAAATCACTGATACACTTGTACTAATAATCAGTATAGGCTTGGCTTTATTTCACATGTACACCGCATCCATCGGCGTTTTGCCTGCCTACGAACAGTCGGCTATTCACTGGGGTCTGATAGGAACATACA